>CAZXGV010000030.1:6494-19475 GCA_964640575.1 uncultured Dysgonomonadaceae bacterium | reverse complement strand
AATCCGTCGACTAAAGTCAACGGTAATAAAGAAAAGAAAGAACCGCACGACGATTTGGAAATCGGCACGAGCGGGTCCCTACAATTTAGCTGAAATAGCTGCCGATATAAACTTTGCCGCTGCCACATTCAATCCACCCCCAACAACAAGCATATCTGCCTCTTGGCGCGATGGTCTGATGAACTCTTCGTACATTGGGCGCACGGTTTTGTAGTATCGGTCAATCACTTCAAGTGCTGTACGACCACGCGACTCCATGTCGCGTTCGATGATGCGCGACAAACGATGATCGGCATCCACTTCCAAGTAGATGCGCATATCCATCTCCTCACAGAGTTGTTTGCAAGTGAAGATGAGAATGCCCTCGACAAGGAGTATCTTTTTGGGCTCTACGGGGATGGTCTCTTCTTGTCGTGTGCAAGTGATGTACGAATAGGTAGGCGACTCAATAGATTGCCCACTTTTTAGTTTCTGAATGTCGCTTAGCATCAAGTCCCACTCGATGGAGTCGGGGTGGTCGAAGTTGAGCTCGCGACGCTGCTCCATGGGTAGATGCCCACTGTCTTTGTAGTAAGAGTCTTGATTGATGATAGCAACCTCATCATACGGAACTCGTTTTAGGATTGAGTTTACCAAAGTCGTTTTTCCCGATCCTGAACCTCCAGCAATACCTATTATAAACATGAATTGTGTGTTATGAATTGAATTTAAGTAACTCTTTTTTTGTTTGTTGTTTTTATCGTTATCTGTTACCTCCAAATTGGAATGTAATTGGGATGTAGGCAGGCGATGTCAATGGAACATCACCAATCAATATCTTCGGTCGCAGTTTCACTGTCACTTTGCTTTGCCCGGGCGATATTCCAAGGAATCGACTCATCTCTGTCGAAACTTTATCTCTTGAGTATCGGTTCATCAAGTTTTTCAAATCAACTCCAATTGAAAGGGGAATGGTCGATTTCATACCCGGCTCAACACGAATTGGAGTTTCTAATTTGCCGCTTGTAAACTCCATGTCGTTTAGTTCAATCACATAGTCCAATCCATTTAAATAAGCAGCAGACTTATTTGGATTGTCAATGCTGAGGTTTAGTATCATCGAGAAGGGGATGCTTTGAATATTGCCTCCAGCCAATAGGGTGGTGAGAGTGGCAATATCTGCAATAGAAATTGAGTTAGCTTTTCCTATATTGACTCCTGCTACTTGGATGTTGTCAATAGATTGGTAGTCATATTTGCATTGTGATAGATTGTATGCGCCTCCAGCTTGTCTAAGTACATCACAGCTATACATTAATAAAATAGCGGAGAGGATAATAATCGTTCTTTTCATTTGTTTAGTTCATTTAGGGTAGAGTCTTTCGTATGTTAATTGTAGTTTGCGAGTTTCTTGTGAAACTTCTTGCTATCTAAAAACTACCATTGTTGCTCCAAATCCATATTCTTTAAAGGAAGCATCTTGATAGTAGGCTTTTTTATAATCTTTTTGAATGGCTTTAATGATTTCATTTTTCAAAATCCCATCACCTTTTCCGTGAATGAAGACAATTTTCTTTCTTCTCTTCTTTTTGTTTTCATCCATCACTTCTCTGAATTTACTCATCTGATAGTCGAGCATATCTTTGTTCGACATTCCTGCGGTGGTGTCTAGCAGTTCATGGATGTGTAGATCAATTTCTAGGATTTCTTTTTCCTTCTTCTTTATTTTTTGAATGCGAGGGCGACGTGCTGGAGCTTCTTTTTCTCGAATGGCTTGTTGAATGTCTTGAGTTGTTATCAACATTTCGCGTTCGGGAACGTCCTTCCTAGTGATGTAGTAAACAATGGCATCATCTGGGAAATACTCGTTCTCTTTGAAACTGTGTAGTTTGTAAAACTTTACAGTGTCTATTCTCAATTCTACTGACACGGGGCTTTTGAAGCCATAAGGCTTGTTGTGTTTGAATGCTACATACTGAACGGACACTTGTTCTAAATCATTGAGTTCAGTTTTGCTAAACTCTTCTAAAAAAACCTTGGTGTTGGGCTCAATTAGCCCGTTGAATCTGCTTTGCCACGAGTTGTTTTGACGGCTCATGTAGTTCACAAACAGGTAGTAGTTGCTATCGTTTACAAAGAAACATTCAAAATGTGTGTTTGATAACGCCTTTATGTCGGTGGGCAAATAAACCAAGCAGGTAGTTATTTTGTCGCCTCCAGGCACTTCCTGATGTGCGTCGTCTTCAATCTCTTCTAATTGAGGTGCGCTGGGTTCGCTTGCAGCTTCCAAAACCTCTTCGTCGACGGTTATATTTTCGAATCTTTCATTTTCGGCCGACTTCACTACTATACATTCAGTAGTAAGTATTGGGAAATCGAATCCGTTTTCGTCTTCTACAATCACTACGTTTTTGTTTTGAAATCCTTTGACGATGCCACCGCCCACAGTGTTTAGAAATCTGACGGTGTCGCCTATCTTCATTTTGTGCATAAATATTTATAGTTGGTTGAAACAATTTATTATGCGCATAATAGATGTTTCATTCATTTTATTTTTGTCTTAGTTGCAAAGTTGACTAATTTTGTTGGATTTTCATCATGAAATAAAATAATTGATGAGCATAAAAAGCTTAACAAATGGAAAATAACTCCGTAGAATTAATTTCAATTTCAGATTACAATTATCATCTTCCCGATGATAGGATTGCTAAATATCCTCTTCCCAATAGAGATCAGTCGAAACTGTTGCATTACATTAATGGAACAATAAAGATACAAAGTTTTTTTGAGCTTCCCCAACTACTTCCTGCCGATAGCTTGATGGTGTATAATAACACGCGTGTTATTCATGCCCGCTTGTTGTTTAAAAAAGAGACAGGAGCTACCATCGAAGTCTTTTGTCTGTCTCCTTACCAGCCCAAAGATTATGCACAGAGTTTCGAACAAACCTCGTCGAATGTTTGGACTTGTATGGTGGGCAATGCACGACGTTGGAAAGAAGGCGTGTTGACATTGCGCTTGAAGGGTGATGGGGGAGCGGTGACGTTGAGTGCCCAAAAACTGTCGTCGCAAGGCCAAGAGCATCAGATAGAGTTTAGTTGGGACAATCCCGAGTATTCCTTTTCTGAATTGCTGGAAATTGCTGGCAATTTGCCCATTCCTCCTTACTTGAATCGCCCCTCTGAACAGAGTGACGAAGACACTTATCAAACTGTTTATTCGCAAATAGAAGGCTCGGTGGCTGCACCTACTGCCGGATTGCACTTTACAGAGAGTGTGTTGCAAGAGTTGCGTAGCAAAAATATTGAACCCTCTGAGGTGACATTGCACGTGGGAGCAGGAACTTTCAGACCTGTCAAATCGGAACATATAGGTGAGCACGAAATGCATACCGAGTTAATCTCTGTGAAGCGGACTACTATTGAAAAAATGTTGAGCAATGAGGGTAAACTTATTGTTGTTGGCACCACCTCGTTGCGCACCATCGAGAGTTTGTATTACATTGGTGTGAGGCTGTTGAAGGGTGGACTGTTGTCCACCGATACTATTACTGTAGGGCAGTGGGAGCCTTACGACGAAGCAAATAATGTGTACAGTCCTAATGAGTCATTGTCTGGCATATTGGCATATATGGATGAACACAACATGGATGTATTGACTGCCTCCACGCAAATTATGATTGTGCCAGGCTATGAGTTTAAGTTTGTTGAGGGGCTTCTCACCAATTTTCATCAGCCACAAAGCACTTTGCTGTTGCTCGTTGCTGCCTTTGTGGGCAAAGATTGGCAGAGTATTTATGATTTTGCGTTGAACAATGAATTTCGTTTTTTAAGTTATGGAGATAGTTCGTTGTTATGGAGAAAGGTAGATAGGCCAACTTCTTAGTTTTTCCTCAAAAAATATCAATTTTCTCTTCTCTTTTATTCGTCTTATATTAAATAACCATTTTATCTACTAGTATTTGGTTAAAGGAACCTTGAAACATTCATTACAATTGCTTTTTTTTGTATTATTGCATATAATTGAAGTTGAAACATACTGAACGATGAAAATCCTCCTAAAAGCGTTAAGAATATTTGCCATTATTGTTGTTTCAATAGTATTGATAAACGTCATACTATTTATAACATTGAGTATTCCTTATGTGCAAAACAAGGCAAAAGACTTTGCATTGAGCAAAGTGAAGCCTATGCTAAACACTGAGGTTACCATTGGCAATATTAACTTGCAATTGCTTAATAGCGTAAGGTTGCGCGATTTGTATGTGGAAGATCAAAACCAAGACACTTTGCTCTATGTTGCCAAACTGGATGTCAAATTTAACCCTCTTGGTTTGCTTCGCAATCAATTGCAGTTTAATGCAGTTAGCCTCGAAGACTTCACAGCCAATATCTACAAAGAAACTCCCGATACAACCTTCAACTTTCAGTTTGTCATTGATGCTTTTGCGAGTAAGGACACTATTCCTGAAGAGCCCGATCCCAACTCCAAGCCTTTGGCGATTCGCTTTGATAATGTGCGACTCAAAAACGGGATAGCTCACTATAATATCCAATCTGAACCTACCACTCCCGGTCAATTTAATGCGAGTCATATCAATGTATATGACCTGAATGCAATTCTGAAAGCGCCATCTATTGACATGGACAAGCTTGACGCTACCGTCAGGATGTTGAGCCTTAAGGAGAAGTCTGGTGTTACATTACATCATTTAAAATCGAGTAGGGTGACGTCGAAGGATTCCAGACTAACTGCCGATAAACTAGCCATCAAGCTTAACACCACGGAGATTGATGCAGCTGATATTGTGTACCATCTAAAGACGCAAGAGTTTGCTATTGATGTGAAAAGTGACAACATCGATCCAGCAGATATTGCTCTTTTCTCATCGCAGTTTGCTCACCTAAACAAACCCTTAACACTTGATGCCAACTTGCAAGGAGAGTTGCCACAAGTGGATGTTTCGACCTTGATTGTGGAGTATGGGACCTCTACCAAAATAGACCTGAATGGACACATTGAAGATTATTCTAAGTTTTCTGATGCCGATGTGGCATTAGACATAAAGGAACTGAGAACTACGCAGAGCGATTTGGATGCATTTCTCAAAATTGGTGGTGGTGATATTGTGTTGCCCGATCAGGTCGTTGCTTTAGGCAATGTGAATTTGACATTAACGGCGAAAGGCACATTGAAGCGATTAAATATTAACGGACTATTCAAAACCAAGCCAGGCAATGTAAGAATAGCGGGACGTGGAGCTATCACTGAGCCTTTTAGTGATTTCACTTTTGATGGGCGTGTAGTTACAAACAATCTTAACACTGGCATGATATTGGGCGAAAGCCTTGGGCTCGATATGGTGTCGGCTGACATCAACGCCAAGGTGAAGCAATCTAAAAACAGACCAATCAGTGTGGTTGCCGATGGCATTATCTCCTCATTGGTATACAAAAAGTTTGATTACAGCGACATTAACTTTGCTGGAAGCTACAGTAATAATAATATAGAGGCAGACATCAACCTTGACAACCCCGATAATAAGTTCGACTTGCACGCAAAGATGGTGAATGATACAGCCATGGATATAAGTGTGGATGGAGTAATCGACAGATTGATGTTAAAACCTTTCTTTTCTCTCGAAGAGTGGGAGAATGCTTCGCTAACTGCACGTATCGAAGGGCAATTTACGGGTTCATCTATTGATGACATGATCGGCAATCTTGTAATAGATAGCACTTCATTGGTTGAAGAGACTTTTATTTTCAATCCAGGAGCAATTTATGTGCAGTCGGAGATTGATGAGGGTGAAAAAACTATTCGACTTTTCTCTTCTGTGTTAGAAGCCGAGATAAAAGGCGATTATTATTTTACATCTATAGCGCAAGAGTTTGCTCAGCTAATGCAACCACACTTACCCTCTCTGTTAGATTCTTCTGCTGTAGCTGTAAATTATAAGAACGATTTTCGTTTCGACGTTACAATAAAAAATACGGAGGATTTATCTTATGCTTTCTCGCTTCCGTTCTATAATATTGAGCCTGGCACAATAGTAGGAAACATTGATATGTTGGAAGGGCAAAGTTCTATCAATCTTACAGTGCCACGTTTGATGTTTGGATCAAACGATGTACGCCAGACTAAATTGAATCTGAACATTACCGATATAAAAGGTGTGGATTTGGACCTAGACACCTATTTGGTGCAAGACGATGGCTATATCAATGGGCAGCTGGATACGAAAGTTTTTCAGGATTCGGTAATCAATGCACTGTTTTTTGAAATGAACAACAATGTCATTAATTCTAATGGTGTGTTAAGTGCATCGATAGGTTTTGACAAGGATGAAGAGCAAAACCTAGCAACTAATATTCTGATTCATCCTACCACTTTGCGCTTCAACAATAAAGATGTACACATCAAACAAAGCTCTGTGCAACACACAAGCGAGTCCATAAAAGTAACTAATTTTGGTATTACACACGAAGGCAAGCAACAATTTGGAATACACGGAATAGCCTCCGAAAATGCGGAGGACAGCTTGTGGGTGTTTTTTGATGGGGCAGAGTTGGCAAATATACTTACTGCATTTAATGTGGAGAATATTTATGGTACTATCGATGGTAGCTTGGTAGTTCATCAGGCACTAAAAGATCCAATAGTACACACCGATCATTTAAATATTGTAGATATTCGTACTGACAAAGACACTATTGGGACTCTCTATGTAGAGGCGCTTTACAATCCTGCAGAAGATGGGCTTAACCTCGATGTCTATATCAGTAAAAATGGGGAGCGTCATACTGGTATAACTGGTTTTATTCCTACCGTAGAAGAGAGAAACATTGATCTTGATGTGATTATCGAACAGTTTCCTTTGCGATGGATACAGCCTTTTGCAGTAGAAACCTTCAGTAAATTGGAGGGAACTGTGAGTACTAAAATGGATGTTGGAGGAAAAGCTTCTGCACCTATCATTGAGGGCTGGTTGGGTGTCAACGAAGGGTTGCTCAAGGTTGATTATTCAAATGTAGAGTATCGCATTTCCGATACCATCAGGGTAAACAGAGAAAATGTTGGTTTCAAAGACTTAGTGATTCTAGATGATAATGGCAACACAGCCAAGGTGGGTCTTATAATTAATCATAGCGACAACTTCGGACGTTTAGATTATGAAGCAAAAATAACTTTAGACGATTTTATGTTGCTCAACAATGCAGATAGAACCGATTTGATGGCACATGGAGTGTTGAAGTTAGACGGTGACATCTCTTTGAGTGGCTCCCCTACAGGTTTGTTTGGGAAAGGCAACATTAGGACAAGTAGCAAATCGAAAGTGAAAATAGAGTTGCCGCAAACTGCTTCCGCATCGGAGTATCATGGTATTGTTTATATCAACACCCCACAGGATGATGACCCTCTTTCTTTTATAAAGGAACGCAGGAAATCTAAAGGAAGCACCTCTTCAAGTAGTGGCATGTTGATAGATATGCAAGTGACGGTGAATTTAACACCACTATTAGAATTGGGTGTACAGTACAATCCTAGAACTGGCGATGAGGTTTCGATTAGTGGAACAGGAGAGTTGAGTGTGAACTACAACACTAAGTCTGATCCACAAATAAGGATGTATGGCGAATATATAGCACAGAGTGGAGAAGCAAGCCACAACTTGCAGGGATTGAAGAAAATCAAATTTAGAGTAAAATCAGGAAGTAAGATTAACTTTATGGGAGACCCACTTCAAACAAAGTTCAACCTTACTGCCTACCATCAAGTGAAAGCTGACTTGGCAACATTGAGCGACAGTTTTTCGCAAGATATGAATGTGTCGAACACAAGAGTGCCAGTAAATGCGCTGTTGGAAATTAGTGGCGACTTAAATGAAATGCAAATCCTCTACGATATCGAGTTGCCAGAAGCATCTCAAGATGTGCAACGCAAAGTGCAAAGCTTGATTAACACCGAAGAGGAGCGCATTAAGCAATTTGCCAATTTGGTGGCATTGAACAGCTTCTACGGTGCATCAAGTGGTCCTCAGGGGACATTTGGAAGTGATATGTTTACTAATGTTGCTGCTGGCGCATTGACCAAAGGCTTGGATGCGCTTTTCTCAAGCGCCCTCAATGATAATTGGAGCATTAGCACCAACTTGGAAAGCCAAAATGGTTCATTCGAAGATGTTCGAATGGGAGTGGATGTGTCCACTCGATTGCTAAATGACAGACTCGAAGTATCTACAAATTTGAGTTATGGAGACAATCAATTGTATAAAGGTGAGGAATCATTTATCGCCGAATTCGATGCACGCTATGCATTGACTAACTGGCTCAAACTACGAGCCTACAACAAAGCAAATGAGCGATACTATAAACTTGCTCCCACAACGCAAGGCGTTGGTTTGGAGATAAACAAAGAGGCTAAGAGGTTTAAAAACTTGTTTAAGTTTGATTTCTTTAGAAGAAAGAAAAAGCAGCCAGTAGTAATAGGTGATTGAGTTTCGTTGATTGCTGAATAGTTCACTTTATCAGGTTGCTTGTTTTGTTTATATGTGTCTTGTTGCGCCACCTTACATAATTATATATTCTTTCTGCTTCGCAAGCCGATTTGGAAATCGGCGAGCGGGATCACTGAACTTGTAGAAGTGTTCCGAAATCGGCGAGCGAGATTGTCACCAACAGCAGAGAAAATTCATAAGTTTTCTCTACAATACCACTTACTGCTCCCCTTCACCATTCGTTTTTCCTTTTTCTCTACATTTGTACAAAAACAAAGACGAAATTTTTTTTGTAAAAACATTTCCAACGCGGGGAATTCGACGAACAAAAGATGAAAATCGTTTTCGCGACGTAAAAAAAGTGCAAGAAAGAGAAAAACGAGCTTTTTGCCCCCAAAAAGAGAAAAAAGAAGGGATAAAAGAAGGATCGATGCTCAAGAATTGGAAAAACAAGAGAATATTGACGAGCGAGCAGACAAAAATCATGATTTTAACACAAAAACGTCCATTTCTATGACTAAAAAAGCAAATTATACCTTTGCAAAACATTTTCACGGCGGGGAAAACGATTTTCATCTTTTATCTTCATTTTCCCCGCATAATAAAAGTGCAGGAAAACTTTATTGACTTCCCGAACCCTGTGCTTGTCGAAGTGTTGCAAATAAGCTCGAGCGGCTTAACCACCCCCTATTCCCCTTATAATAAGTCCTTAACCCATCATTCGTCACCATCCATAAGTTCATTGTTTCATCCTTTACCTCCGTTTAGTCGATAAAAAAACAGAGTAGAACAAGGCCTCCGAAAGTCCAAATACAAAAAATCGACTATAACGAGGTCTACAATCTGCCGTAATTGTCAAAAAAATGCCCGTTTTGAGCACTTCGACATCTTTTTTTCAGAAAAACACCCTTATCACGCTTTAAAAAAATGATTTTCTCGAAATAACCGTCCATTTCGAGGGGTATGAAATGTGTTTTCGGAGAAAAGACCCAAAAACGAGACCTGCAAAATCCAATTATCAAAAAAACGCACCTATATCAAGGTCTACGAAAGCGCAAAAAAAAGTTTTTTGCGCTTTCGTAGACCTCATTCTACTCAAATTAAATGTTTTTGTGCTTTCGTAGACCTCATTCTACTCTAACTTTATGTTTTTGTGCTTTCGGATTAGTACAATAAAGCAAATAAAATAGGGATGAGCAATTGTAATAGTTTGGCGAGACAAATAAAAAGTTTTTTGATAACTATACTCTTTCGATAAGGCAAATTAATTTGGGTTGGATAATTTGATAAGTGTGACAGAGCAGAAATAGTGGGTTTGTGGAATGGGAGGTGTTGCTTGTGGCAGATATGAGGTTGTTTTGCTTCTCATACAAAGAGATTTAGCATGGTTGTGGAATTTATCAGGAAAGGGTACTGCGGCTCCAGTCCGCACTGCTTCTAATCTTTATGTGGTATGGGATATGAGGTATGTGGTATGTGGTATGTTTGGAATAGAGAGAGCAACAACTTATTACATCCCGATGATGCGAACTCGGGCTGGTGCTGGTTTCACGGCGAGTGCCTCTACTGACACAAATCCCTACAATGTTATCTGCCGATCGCGCGCATTTTATTTGTAAATGCGATTGTCACATAGCGAAATATCCCTTTTCACCCTTTTCTATTTTGCTACTATTTCGAGCTTTCACTCATCATGATGATAAGCAGGCGTATAGTGTTGATAATAATCCTGAAAACACTCTCTGCTTGCTGTAAATTAACAGAGTGCATGAAGCCTGCTTTTAATTGTCCTTTCTAATTACCTTTATTCGAATAGTTGTTGATCTCCTATTGTTAGTTGATGCGGGTGTTTTTTGTGGTAAAAAGAAACTAAATTTGCATGTTTGCTAACATTGTGAATGGTATTCATGCTTATTTTAAATAAAAAGGAAAGGGTGTTTTAGATAAAATAATCTTTGAATCAGGAATTAAATCACTACATTTGTTTTTATATTTTTGAATCCTTAGTGTTATATTAAGGGTTCCTTTTTCGCTAGATACTGTAAAGATGGATTTATCCATTAATTGAAAAAAAAATTAGTATATGAAAGTTCTGAAATTTGGTGGTAGTTCGGTTGCTTCAGCCCGAAACGTGAAGGTGATGAAGGAGATTGTGTTAAGTCAAAACACAGATGTTATTGTGGTTGTTTCGGCTTTACACGGAATTACAGATAGAATTTTAAAAGCAGCTCATGTCGCTTCTACGGGTATAAAAAGCTTTCATGAGGAGTTGACTTTTATTAAAGCAACACACTATGAACTTATTGAAGAGCTTTTTGATGAGGACACTTCTTTACAAGATTGTGTAGAGGAGCTGTTTGGTGAACTGCAGCAAATCCTCTCCGGTATTGCTTTAGTTAGAGAGCTGACAACAAAAACTCTTGATAGAATTGAAGGAATAGGTGAGCGTATTTCATCGTATATTGTTGCAAAGTATCTTGATGTGCCATGCGTTGATATGTCACAACTAATACATACTGACAGTAACTTTGGAAATGCAACTGTAAATTTCGAAACTACAAACCTTGCTATTAAAAAGGCTTTTGCTGATTTTAGTGGAGTTGTAGTTGTTCCAGGTTTCATTGCAAGAAACGAAGAAGGAGAATACACCACTATTGGGCGAGGAGGCTCCGATTATACTGCTGCAATTATTTCTGCAGCTTTAGAGGTCGACTTGCTTGAGATATGGACCGATGTTGATGGGTTTATGACTGCTGACCCATCCGTAATTCGAAAGGCATATACTATTCCTAAGTTGAGCTATTCCGAAGCAATGGAGTTATCCCATTTCGGTGCAAAAGTAGTCTATCCTCCTACAGTTTTGCCCGTATATCGAAAAGGAATTCCGATTCATATAAAAAACATAATGAGTCCTGAAAAACAGGGAACTATCATATCCAATGAAGTTGGTGAAAGCCACGAACGTACAATTAAAGGAGTCTCTTCCATCTCCGGGATTACCTTAATCACTTTGCATGGTATTGGGATGGTCGGTGTTACTGGCATTTCCATGCGTTTGTTTACTGCGTTAGCCAACGTAAATGTAAATGTTATTCTTATTTCGCAAGCTTCTTCCGAGAAGTCTATAAGTGTTGCTATTGATAAAAATGATACTGGTAGGGCTTATGAAAGTATTAAACAAGAATTTGAGAGGGAGCTTAGTGATGGAAGAATCAATCAAGTTGAAACGGAAGACAACCTTGCAATTGTAGCTATTGTGGGTGAGGGCATGAAACGCACTACGGGTATTGCGGGCAAACTATTTTCGACTATTGGAAGAAATGGGGTGAATATAATTGCTATTGCTCAGGGTGCATCTGAACTTAATATCTCTTGGGTGGTAAGAAAAGAGGAGCTTCGCAAAACGCTTAATGTGGTGCATGAATCGTTCTTCTTGTCGGAAAATGTTGAACTCAATGTTTTCTTGATGGGAGTAGGTACAGTAGGTGGTAATCTTTTGCAACAACTAGCAATGCAGCAACAAAAATTGATAGACGAAAAGCATCTTAGAATAAAACTTGTGGGTGTTGCCAATTCACGTAAGATGGCTTTTGATAGAGATGGCATTAACATTGACAACTTTAAGGAGGTGCTTGATAAATCGGAAGAGGCATCCTCTTTGCAGGGTTTTGTGAATCATATAAAAGAGATGAATATTTACAATTCCGTTTTTGTGGATTGTACGGCTTCTGAAGATGTTATTACGATATACAAGGAGATACTTCAATCGAATGTTTCGATTGTAGCTGCAAATAAAATAGCAGCTTCATCTGACTTTCATAGCTATCAAGAACTGAAAAACACAGCCAAAAGGAAAGGTGTGAAATTCTTGTTTGAGACAAATGTAGGTGCTGGTTTGCCCATTATCAACACCCTTAATGATTTAATAGATTCTGGCGATAAAATATTGAAAATAGAAGCTGTCCTCTCTGGGACATTAAATTATATCTTCAATGAGATTTCTTCTGAAATACCGCTTAGCAAAACAATAGAGCTTGCCAAAGAAAAGGGATACTCTGAACCAGACCCTCGAATTGATTTGAGTGGTGTAGATGTGGCGCGTAAGATTTTAATTCTCGCTCGCGAGTCAGGCTACCAACTTGAAATGGATGATATTGAAATTAATCGTTTCATTCCAGCTTCATTTTTTGAAGGTTCTATAGATGAATTTTGGAAGTCAATCTCCACGTTAGATGCTGATTTTGAAAAAGAGAGACAAAGGCTATCAGCAGAAAACAAAAAATGGAGGTTTGTTGCTAAGTTTGAAAATGGCTCTGCAGAAGTTGGATTGCAAGAAGTTGATTCTAAACATCCCTTCTACGATTTGGAGGGAAGCAATAACATGGTGATATATAATACGGAACGTTACCGCGAATTTCCCATGCTAATTAAAGGGTATGGTGCAGGAGCTGAAGTTACAGCTGCAGGTGTTTTTGCTGATTTGATTAAAGTGTCTAAATTATAAG
>CAZXGV010000030.1:0-6394 GCA_964640575.1 uncultured Dysgonomonadaceae bacterium | reverse complement strand
ATTATACTTGGTGATGGAATGTCCGATGAACCCTTAAAAGACTATGGTAATAAAACTCCATTGCAAATGGCTAATAAACCCAACATCGATTGGTTGGCGAAAAACGGACAGTCGGGCTTGCTTACAACTGTTCCTGCGAGTATGCATCCAGGAAGCGAAGTTGCCAACATGGCGGTGTTGGGCTATGATGTAGAGAGCGTTTTCGAAGGCAGAGGGGTGTTAGAAGCAGCGAGTATGGGTGTTGCTATTGAGGCTGGAGATATGGGTTTGCGCTGTAATCTTATCACCATCGAAGATGAGAGAATAAAGAATCATTCAGCAGGTCACATTACAACGGAAGAGGCTGCAGAGCTAATAAACTTCTTGAACGAAAAGTTGAGCACAGAAAATATTAAGTTTTATCCTGGTGTTTCTTATCGACACATCTTGGTTGTTAAGGACGGGAATAAAGAACTCGACTGTACACCTCCTCATGATGTGGTGGACACCTTGTTTAAGGATGTGTTGGTGAAAGCTAAAACCCCAGAAGCTGAAGAGACTGCAGTGTTGTTAAATGATTTAATTCTGAAGTCGCAGGAAATATTAGAGAATCACCCCATAAATATAAAGCGTATAGCGGAAGGGAAGAAGCCTGCAAATAGCATTTGGCCCTGGTCGCCTGGCTATAAGCCATCCATGCCTACTTTAGAAGATATGTTTGGTGTTAAAAAATCAGCAGTCATTTCGGCAGTCGATCTTATTCATGGAATAGGGGTGTATGCCGGGATGGAGGTGATTCATGTTGAGGGTGCAACGGGATTGTATGATACAAATTATGAAGGAAAAGCAAAAGCTGCAATTGATGCCTTGAAAACGAATGACTTTGTTTATCTTCACATTGAGGCGAGTGACGAAGCAGGGCATGAAGGTGATGTGGACTTGAAGGTTAAAACCATAGAGTATCTTGATCAGCGGGTGGTAAAGTATATATTAGAAGAAGTAAAGAAGAGTGACGAACCTGTATCAATTGCAATTTTACCCGATCATCCAACTCCCTGTGCGATAAGAACTCACACGTATGACCCTGTGCCGGTTACTATTTATTCTCCTAATAATGAACCTGACAGTGTGGAGGTTTACGATGAATTTAGTGTGAAAGAGGGTTCTTTAGGACTTTTGAAAGGAGATGAGTTTATTAAAACGTTTTTAGGAAAGTAAGTTTATGAAATATTACAGCACAAACAAAAATACACCAAAAGTTACTTTGAAGGAGGCAGTCGTAAAAGGTCTTGCTGCCGACAACGGTCTGTTTATGCCTGAACATATCAATAGATTTGAGCCATCTTTTTTTGAAAACATACACAACTTAAGTTTTCAGGAAATAGCTTTTGAGGTAGCATTGAAGTTTTTTGGAGATGACATCGAACCATCGACATTGAAAACCATTGTTTACGACACACTTCAATTCGATTGTCCTTTAGTAAAGGTTACCGACAATATTTACTCATTAGAACTATTTCATGGTCCCACTTTAGCATTCAAAGATATTGGTGCACGATTTATGGCGCGTTTGCTCAGCCACTTTATGACAAATCGTGAAAAGCAAATAAATGTTTTGGTAGCCACGTCGGGCGATACCGGAAGTGCCGTTGCCAATGGTTTCTTAGGGGTTGAGGGAGTTCATGTGTATGTGCTTTATCCGAAGGGGAAAGTAAGCAAGATACAAGAATCTCAATTTACAACATTAGAACAAAATATCACGGCATTGGAAATTGAGGGCACTTTTGATGATTGTCAACATTTGGTGAAATCAGCGTTCTTAGACGAAGAGTTGAATGAAAAGTTGGTGCTAACTTCTGCCAACTCAATTAATGTTGCTCGTTTCCTTCCTCAGACTTTCTATTATTTTTATGCCTACTCACAGTTGCAAAAACAAGGTGCTTTAAATGATAAGTCTTTGGTGTTTTCTGTGCCAAGTGGCAACTTGGGTAATATTACAGCGGGACTTTTTGCTGAAAAAATGGGATTGCCCGTTCATTATTTTATTGCTGCTAATAACGCTAACCGAGTAGTTTATGATTACATCAACAGTGGGGAATATACACCCAGACCTTCCATTGAAACTATTGCTAATGCAATGGATGTGGGAGCTCCAAGCAACTTTGCCCGAATATTAGATTTATATCATCACATATACGCTGAAATTATCCAAAGTATAAAGTCGGTTACCTACTCTGATGAACAAATTCGCGAAACCATTCAAAAGGTTTATGATGAATATCACTATCTCTGCGACCCTCATGGTGCGTGTGGATTTAGGTCGTTAGAAGAAACGTTGAAGGATGAAGAGATAGGCGTGTTTCTAGAAACTGCTCATCCTGCAAAGTTTATTGAGACCGTCGAAGGTGTTATTGGAAAAGGGAATGTGGAAATACCTGAGAAGCTTTCAGAGTTTATGCGCGGCAAGAAGAAAAGCGTTGAATTGAACAATAAATTTTCTACTTTTAAAAGTTACCTGTTGACCAATTCAAAATAGAGGGACAAGAAATATGAAAACTCAATCATCTTAATTATGAATAATAAAAAAATAGCCATCATTGGTGTAGGAAATATGGGCACTGCTATCGTCAAAGGATTGGTTAAATCAAAATTCCTACCATCGAGCGATATTCACGCGTATATTAGGAAGCAATCCACACTTGACAAAATGGAGCAGTTGGGTATAACTACTTTTAATAGCAATCAGGAGGCAGTGCAAAATGCTGATGTAGTAATAGTGGCTGTAAAACCATACCATGTTGAGGGTGTATTGAATGAAATAAGGCCAGTTTTAACCGAAGATAAAATTCTCCTATCGATTGTGGCGGGAGTTAGCCTCAAAGTATTAGGGGAGATGGTTGGAAAGGAGATTCCAATTGTTAGGGTGATGCCGAATACTGCAATTGCAATACAAGAGTCGTTAACATGTATCTCTGTCAATGGTAATACAGAGACATGTAAAGAGTATATATTCGAACTTTTCAATGCGTTGGGTAAAACTGTTGAAATAGAAGAGGATTTAATGGCAGCTGCAACTGTACTATCCTCATGCGGAATTGCTTATGCTTTGCGCTATATCCGCGCAGCAATGCAAGGAGGAATTGAAATTGGTTTTGGTGCAGAGATAGCTCAATTTATTACAGCGCAAACGGTGAAAGGAGCAGCGGAACTTATTCTTCAAAGTGGCAATCATCCCGAAAGGGAAATTGATAAAGTAACTACTCCAATGGGGGTTACCATTACAGGGCTGAATGAGATGGAAAACAAAGGGTTTAGTGCCTCTTTGATTCAAGGAGTGTTGGCTTCTTACAAAAAGATTAAACCTGTTCAGTAACAGTATTCACGAATAGATTAGTTTTAATAAATGCAATTCAGATATAAAAAGATAACAGTAAAGATAGGTAGCAACGTGTTGACCAAGCCTGATGGAACACTCAATGTGTCACAGATTGCGCACTTAGTTGACCAAATTTCATTTCTTAGAAAAGAGGGGGTTGAAATAGTTTTAGTCTCGTCGGGTGCAGTGGCAGCAGGGCGTGCAATTCTTCGACCAGCTAAAAAAACAGATACAGTTTCGGAACGTCAGTTATGGTCTGCTTTAGGTCAAGTAAAGTTGATTAATCGTTACTCCGATCTTTTCGAAGAGCAAGGGGTGGTGTGTGCACAGGTATTGGCTACAAAGGAGAACTTCTCGAGTCGGGTGCACTATCTTAATATGAAGAATTGTTTCGAAACTTTACTTGAGAATAAGGTTGTCCCAATAGTAAATGAAAATGATACTATTTCTGTAACAGAATTGATGTTCACCGACAATGATGAGCTTTCAGGTCTGATTGCCTCTATGGTCAACTCCGAAGCTTTAATTATACTTACCAATGTTGACGGAGTATACAATGCGAACCCTAAAAGTGAGAATGCACAACTTATTGAACAGATAGAGTTGAAAGATAAGGAGCCTGAAGAAGCTATTTCTACTGAGCATTCCGATTTTGGACGTGGAGGAATGTTGACAAAGTTTCGCATTGCTAAAAAAGTTGCAAGAGATGGAGTGGGTGTGCATATTGCAAATGGCACTACTGAAAATGTTTTAGTTGATTTGATGAAAGTGCAGTCGAATTTGAGGCACACTTATTTCGTGCCCAATCCGAAAACTGCAAATAGTGTGAAAAGGTGGATTGCATATTCAGATGATTTTGCAAAGGGGAAAGTTGTAGTCAATCAAGGAGCGTTGGATGCACTACAATCTGATAAAGCTGTTAGTTTACTGCCTCGTGGAATTGTGAAAGTAAGTGCTAAATTCATGAAAGACGATTTGATTAAGATTACAGACGAACAAGGAAATTTGATTGGCGTTGGAAAAGCTAACTACGGTTCTGATAAAATTGAGTCTGAGAAATTGATTGAAAAACAAAGACCGACTGTGCATTACGATTACTTATACATGGAGAATAGAGAATAAATAATATTGAGATATGAAAATAGAACAACAACTACATAATACACTTATAGCCTCTCGCAAGCTGAATATGCTTGATGGTGAAATGGTGAAAAGTGTTCTAATGGAATTAGCAAAACAAACCAGAGGAAGTACTGATTTCATTCTTCAAGAGAACAAAAAGGATTTGGAGCGAATGGATTCAAAAGATCCAAAATACGATCGTCTCAAATTGAGTGAGGAGCGTATTGAAGGTGTTGCTTCTGATATTGAAAATGTGGCAAGTTTGCCCAATCCAGTTGGGCGAGTATTAAAAGAGGAGAACCGTCCGAATGGTTTAAAAATAAAGAAAACAACTGTTCCTTTTGGTGTAATCGGAATCATCTATGAAGCACGTCCAAATGTAACTTTCGATGTGTTTGCACTTTGTTTCAAATCTGGCAATGCTTGCGTCTTGAAGGGCGGAAGCGATGCTAATTATTCTAATATTGCCATTACTTCGATTATCAAGAAAGTGTTGAAGCAATTTGAGATTGATGAAAACATTGTAACACTTTTACCAACTGGTCGTGAAGAAACCCATGAAATGCTTAAAGCACGCAACTACATTGATTTAATCATACCTCGTGGAAGCCAAGGCTTGATTGATTTTGTGCGTAAGAATGCTACGATTCCTGTAATTGAAACAGGTACTGGAGTTTGTCACACCTATTTTGATGAACATGGAGATATTGAAAAGGGCATTGAAATAATCTTCAATGCAAAAACACGCCGACCCGCAGTTTGTAACACACTTGAGTGTTTAATTATTCACGAAGACCGTTTGAGAGACTTGCCTACTCTGACCAATAAATTGGCAGAGGAACGTGTATTGATACACGCCGATTCAAAATCATTCAATATACTAAAGGATGTTTACCCCTCCGAACTATTGCAGAAAGCAACAGCCGACGATTATGGTAGGGAGTTTCTGTCATTAGAAATGGCTATCAAGACAGTTTCAAGTGTGGACGAAGCCTTAGCTCATATTTCAGAATATGGTTCTAAGCATAGCGAAGCCATTGTTTCTGAAAGTGCAGATACGATTAATAAGTTCCAAATGATGGTAGATGCTTCCTCTGTCTATTCTAATGTGTCCACTGCTTTTACCGATGGTGCACAATTTGGTCTTGGTGCTGAAATCGGCATCAGTACACAAAAGCTACATGCTCGTGGTCCAATGGGATTGGAAGAGCTCACCAGTTATAAGTGGATTATTGAGGGGGATGGTCAAGTAAGACCTGTGTGAGTACAGTTTTCTTTACTACTATCTTAACTCCTACTTTGGCTTATATAAAATGGTCTTATAGCATATCTTCTTCTTTTATTTAATGAATATAAGCAGTATCAAATTTTTTTCACAAGTCATTGAGGGGAGATTAAGTGCAATTTGCACTTTTCAGGTACATTCTCGGTTTGTTTTAATTTTGGTGTAAAATCCATTGCCTGAAAATGTCGGTATCGAGATTGGGATGATTGCGATACGATAGGTGGGAATACCACTTAATTTACAGCTAATGCCGATAATAAATCGGCATAGTAAATCGGCATAGAGAATCAACATAGAGAGCACAGAGGATGATTATAATAATTGTTTTTTTGTGCTTTTTTTGTGTTTATCCTCTAATTCACTATCAAAATCAAGACGTTAAAACTTCGAGTTGTTATGTTTATTTATTATATTTTAATGCACATCAAATTGAAATTGTGCTATATTTGGTGTCTTGATGGTATGAATTGTGATAAATTCATTAAATAAACTGATTTTTGTATGTTCGGTGTCGTTTACCACTTGTTACAATTTTTTATGAACACATCGAACAATATATCGAATGTGTGTGTTACTATAAATACAAATAAATAACGTCGAATATAATTTAATACGTTTAACAACTTTAAAAA
>CAZXGV010000029.1:0-19732 GCA_964640575.1 uncultured Dysgonomonadaceae bacterium | reverse complement strand
CATTTCTATGACTAAAAAAGCAAATTACACCTTTGCAAAAGATTTCCACGACGGTGAAAACGATTTTCATCTTTTATCTTCATTTCCCCGGCATAACAAAAGTGCAGAAAAACTTTATTCCCCGAAAAACAAGAAAGATGCGTCCATGTTAAAAGCAGGTTGGGTTAACTTTATCTTTCCTACTGGTGGTGGCTTTAGACTTGTGTCTGCTATAGGCAAATACTACTTTTTTCTATGCGATATTCAAAATGAAATTTGGCACAAACATAGAGATGTAAATTGAAGCAGAAAAGAAAGATATGTTATAGAATAACAGTAGCTATAAAATTAAAAAGAGAATTAAGCAATCGCTTAACCCTCTAATTTCTAACAGTCGGGATGAGAAGATTCGAACTTCCGACCCCTCGCCCCCCAGACGAGTACTCTAAACCGGACTGAGCTACATCCCGAAAATCAGAGTGCAAAAATAGCTTATTATTTTAATTAACCCAAATATAAGACCATGATATTGTTGTTTAAAGTTTATTTAAGAATCTGCACACTGTATAACTAAGAATTTATGCCTTTATTTGTAGAATCATAAATTAACAAGAAGCCGAATAGATAAACATATGGAGTTTTCTGCAAAACAAATAGCCGATTTCTTGCACGGAGAAGTCGAAGGTAATCCGGATGTAAAGGTAAACAATTTTGCCAAAATTGAAGAAGGGAAACCTAAAACCCTTTCATTTCTTTCAAACCCCAAATACACCCATTATATATACGAAACTCAGGCAGATATAGTTTTGGTGAACGCCGACTTTAAACCTGAAAAAGAAATCAAGGCTACACTCATCCGTGTTGAAGATGCTTATGGAGCACTTGCAAAACTGCTTGAATTGGTCGAGAAGTCTAAACCAGCAAAAGTTGGTATAGAACCCATGAGTTATGTATCCCAGAGTGCTAAGATTGGCGAAAATGTGTATGTAGCGGGATTTGCCTACATAAGTGATAATGCTGTTGTAGGTGATAATAGCAAAATTTATCCACATGTATTTATTGGTGATAACGTTACAATTGGTAACAACGTCACCCTTTATTCTGGCGTTAAAATTTACGCCGATTGCAAAGTAGGTGATAACTCAATAATTCATGCAGGAGTTGTAATAGGCTCTGACGGATTTGGATTTGCTCCAAAAGCTGATGGCTCTTACCACAAAATTCCTCAAATAGGGAATGTAGTGATAGAAAACAATGTGGAAATTGGTGCCAACACAACAATTGATAGAGCTGTAATGGGTTCGACAATAATTGGCGAAGGAGTGAAACTAGATAACCTGATACAAATTGCTCACAACGTTGAAATTGGCAAACACACCGCTATGGCATCTCAAGTGGGAATATCTGGTTCCACAAAAATTGGAGAAAAATGTGTTTTTGGAGGACAAGTAGGGTTAGCTGGGCATCTCACAATTGGTGATAGAGTAAAAATCGGAGCACAATCGGGCATTATGAGAGATGTAAAAGAAGGAGCTGAAATAATTGGTTCGCCCGCTATACCTGTTAGAGATTGGTATAAATCGAGCGTAATATTTGCGAAACTACCCGAAATGTACCGTGAGCTTTCACAAGTAGAAGATGAAATAAACAAACTAAAAGAAAAAAACAGCAAGTAATTGATTCTTGTATGACTCTAATTCAATACTATTATCATTAAAGAAGCATTTACAAAATAGGAACTAAGCTATGAGCCAAGTAAAACAAAAAACTTTAAAGAATAACTTCACTTTATCAGGGATAGGACTTCATACTGGGAAAAACATTCATGTAAACTTCCTTCCTGCTCCAGTGAATCATGGTATCAAAATAAAGCGAACGGATTTAGAAGACAGCCCAATTATACCTGCATTTGCAGAGAATGTAACTGGCACTCAACGAGGAACCATTCTTTCTAAAGGAAATGCACAAGTAAGCACTGTTGAGCACGCCATGGCTGCGTTGTATGCATTAGGTGTCGATAACTGTTTAATTGAAGTAGATGCTCCAGAGTTTCCGATTTTGGATGGTAGTGGTGCAAAATATGTAGATGCTATTAACGAGGTGGGCACAGAAGAACAAGACTCATATAAAGACTATTATATTGTTCGTCGCAAAATGGAGGTATGTGATCCTGAAACAGGTGCAAAATTAACACTTCTTCCTGATGATTCTTTTAGCATAAACTCCTTTATAGAATTTGATTCACAATATATACACAACCAATCGGCTACTATTGAAAACATGGAGGATTTTGCAAAAGAGATTGCACCAGCCCGAACCTTTGTTTTCGTTAGTGAAATAGAACAACTACTCAAAGCAGGATTAATACAAGGTGGCAACCTTGAAAACGCTGTTGTAATATATGAGAAGGAAATGCCTCAAAAGGAATTAGACGAACTTGCAGAGTTAATTGGAGTTCCTCATCATAATGCAAAAGAATTAGGTTACCTCAACAAGAAAGCATTAATTTTCCCGAATGAACCTGCTAGACATAAGCTGCTAGACATCATTGGAGATATGGCATTGGTTGGAAAACCCATAAAAGGTCGTATCATAGCAACACGTCCGGGTCATAAAATCAACAACTTATTAGCTCGTAAACTAAGAAAAGATATTAAACAAAACGAAGTTCAACCGCCTATATATGATGTGAGCAAAGAGCCATTGTTAGATATCAATGAGATTAGAAACCTTATCCCTCACAGATATCCTTTCTTATTGGTTGATAAAATAATTGAAAAAACAGACAAATATATAGTTGGCGTTAAAAACATTACCGCAAACGAACCCTTCTTTGTAGGACACTTTCCTCAAGAACCAATTATGCCTGGCGTATTACAAGTGGAAGCTATGGCTCAAGCTGGAGGTATTTTTGTACTTTCGGGGTTGGAGAATCCCGAAAGTTATTCTACCTATTTCCTGAAAATAGATGATGTAAAATTCAGACAAAAAGTTGTACCTGGCGATACTTTAATTTTGAGAGTAGAATTGACAAGCGAAATAAGACGTGGGATTGCTTCAATGCGCGGACTCGCATTTATTGGAGAAAAAGTAGTTTCTGAAGCTGTGTTCACAGCATTAATAGAAAAAACCAAATAACACTTAACAAACTATCATGAGTAATATTTCATCATTAGCTTACATTCATCCTAGTGCTGATATTGGAGACGATGTGACTGTAGAGCCATTTGCGTATATTGAAGATAATGTAGTAATTGGTGCAGGCACTCGCATTATGCCACATGCATCCATAATGTCAGGTGCTAGAATTGGAAAAAACTGCACTATTTTTCCAAATGCTGTGATCTCTGGTATACCACAAGATTTAAAGTTTGAGAACGAAGAGAGTTTGGCAATTATTGGTGACAACACAACAGTACGTGAATGTGTTACAGTTAATAGAGGCACAAAATCTCGTGGACAAACAGTTGTAGGAAACAATTGCTTACTTATGGCATATTCCCACGTTGCCCACGATTGTGTGTTGAAAGACAATGTAATAATT
Organism: uncultured Dysgonomonadaceae bacterium; assembly: GCA_964640575.1. Taxonomy (GTDB): domain Bacteria; phylum Bacteroidota; class Bacteroidia; order Bacteroidales; family Dysgonomonadaceae; genus UBA2632. The sequence continues at coordinate 16,209 of CAZXGV010000029.1, read as the reverse complement.
GGAAACGCTGTACAAATAGCGGGAGAAGTTGAAATTGACGATTATGCAATTATAAGTGGTGGAACACTTATACACCAGTTTACAAGAATAGGAAAACACACCATGATTCAAGGTGGTACTCGTTTAGGAAAAGATATTCCTCCATATACTTTAGCTGGAAGAGACCCTGTTAGCTATGTTGGATTGAACATAGTAGGCCTTCGAAGAAGAGCATTTGCTAGAGAACAAATAAACAGTATACAAGAGATTTACCGCTACCTTTATCTTTCTGGTTACAACATCTCTCAAGCATTAGAAAAAATTGAGAGTGAACTCACAGAGTCAGATGAGCGAACAGAAATAATTGATTTTGTACGAGCATCATCCCGTGGAGTTGTCAGAGGAAATATGGACTAATAATTTTCCTTTAAACTTATTTATGGCTTCAATACAATTCCCTGCTGAATGGAATCCACAAAGTGCTATCCAGATTACTTGGCCCCATAGAGAAACTGACTGGCTAGATATACTTGACGAGGCTACCGCCTTTTATGTAGATTTGTCAAAAGAAATCTTGAAACACACACGACTACTACTAATCGTTTGTAGAAAAGCAGCAGAAGTAAAGAAATACTTCACACCATCAGAGCAAAAAAGTCTTACATTGGTGGAAATTGATAGTAATGATACATGGGCTCGTGATCATGGTGCTATCTCAGTTTTTATCGACAAAGAACCTGTTATTTATGATTTCGGATTTAATGCTTGGGGACTGAAGTTTGCAGCCAATTACGACAATCAAATTACGGGTGAGATGTTTGCAAAAAAAGTTTTTGCAAAAGAAGTGAAATATCACAACTATCTCAACTTCATTTTAGAAGGAGGAGCAATAGAAACAGATGGTGAAGGGACCTTACTCACCACATCAAAATGTCTTTTGGCGCCAAATAGAAATCAGCCTCTAACTCAAGATGATATTGAAAGTTTTTTAAAAGAGACCTTAGGACTCAAACAAATATTATGGCTACACAATGGCTATCTTTCGGGAGATGACACGGACAATCACATTGATACTCTAGCACGCTTTTGCAGTACAACCACCATTGTTTATGTGCAATGCACTGATAAGAACGATGAGCACTATGAAGAGCTGAAAAAGATGGAAGAAGAGCTATTTGCTTTCCGCACCCTTGATGATGAACCCTATAACTTAATTCCCCTCCCAATGGCAGATCCTATTTATGAAGCTAAACATAGGTTGCCAGCTACTTACGCCAACTTCCTTATAATGGATAGAGTGGTATTAATGCCAATATATTGCTCTGATAAAGATGCCGTTGCTAAAAAGCAACTACAAAGAGCATTTCCTAATAAAGAAATAGTGTGTATTGATTGCCGCACACTTATTAAGCAGTACGGTTCATTGCACTGTATTACAATGCAATATCCTAAGGGATTTCTATAGCTCTCTATTATCTCAATAATGTATAACAAAAAAAGCGTTAGAAAAGATATAAAATATCTTCTAACTCCTTTTTGTATATTCCTCAAGTAAAACTAACTTACCAACACTCTTTTCAACTATTTCTCTGAACCCGCTAACAGCTTTGCTAAAAGAGCTTTTGGACCATAATTAATACTCTAATAATTGATATCTATGAAACTTACTAGTCCCTTCAAAAAATATCAAACTTAATGTTTTGTTTTAAATTGAGCCGCCAATTAACTCAAGATATTAAACAGCTAATTTCAAGAGAGGCGTTAAAAAACTAAGAGTTCCTTTTCTCAAACTCTTGCATGCATTCGACTAATGCTTCAACTGCCTCAATCGGGCAGGAGTTATAGATAGAAGCGCGGAAACCTCCCACTGATCGATGCCCCTTGATTCCTATCATGCCTTGCTCTGTAGCAAAGTCCAAAAATGCAGTCTCCTTATCTTTATACTCTTCATCCATCACAAAGCATACATTCATAAGAGAGCGATCTTCATTTGCAGCAGTTCCCATAAACATTTTGTTTCGATCGATTTCATCGTAAAGCATTGCAGCTTTCTTTTGATTAATTTTCTGCATCTCTTCCACACCCCCCATAGACTTAACCCATTTCAATGTTTCGTACATCACATAGATAGGAAATACAGGAGGAGTATTAAACATAGACCCACCCTTGATATGAGAGCGGTAATCAACCATAGAGGGTATTGCGCGATCAACTTTGCCAAGCAAATCTTCACGCACAATAACAAATGCAACACCTGCTGGACCTACATTTTTTTGTGCTCCACCATAAATAACACCATATTTAGATATATCTATAGGACGGCTCATAATGTCGGATGACATATCAGCTACCAATGTGATGGGGCTATCGATATCATCCTTAAGCTCTGTTCCGTATATTGTGTTGTTTGTTGTTATATGAAAGTAATCCGCATCAGCAGGAATAGTATATTCTTTAGGTATATATGAAAATGTTTTATCTTCTGAAGATGCCACTACTTCTACATCCCCATAAAACTTAGCTTCTTTCATCGCTTTTTTTGCCCATACACCCGTTTCTAAGTATGCAGCCTTCTTCATCATCAAATTTGCAGGCACAGTAAAGAACTGGGTACTCGCACCACCTCCCAGAAAAAGCACTTTATAATTGTCAGGTATATGCAACAATTCGCGCCACAAGGCTACACACTCATCCATAAGTTTGTACCAACCAGGACTCCTATGTGAAATTTCGAGAACACCAATACCAGTATTATCAAAATTACGAATAGCTTCTATTGAAGCATCAACAGCTGAACGAGGCAATACACAAGGACCTGCATTAAAATTATACTTTTTCATAAATTGTAAATTAATTGAGATAAATGTTTTTCTGAATTTTACTTTGCACCAAAAGATGAAAAACCTATAGATAGATTAGTTCCTCTATCATCACGCAAAGCTATAAAATTATTGAAGATAGACAAACGTTTTTTTGTACTATTTTGTGCTTTCCAGTTAATTCTCGTATTATACATATTTCTTACATTTGTTCAGTAAACTCATTCGTGTTATCTTTGTATCTAATATAAAACATAGTATATGAATCAACCCTACCCATCCCACTTGCTTGAGAATGCCGTCAACGAGTTCGCTAAACTTCCAGGAATTGGGAGAAAAACGGCTCTTCGTCTAGTATTGCATTTATTGCGCCAAGATGATTCACATGTGGAAGGTTTTACCGAAGCAATAAACAGACTGAAAAAGGACGTGAAGTATTGTTCATCTTGTTACAACATTTCTGATACTGAAATTTGTAACATTTGCACCAATTCATCTCGCGACTCCTCAGTCATTTGTGTTGTCGAAAACATCAAAGATGTAATGGCTATAGAAAACACAGTTCAATATAAGGGACAATATCATGTTCTGGGAGGAATAATATCTCCTATTGATGGCATTGGACCATCTGATATTGAAATTGCAGGTTTAATCGATCGAGTTAAGACAAACGATATTAAAGAAGTTATCTTAGCTTTAAGCGCGACAATGGAAGGCGACACGACAAACTTTTATATCTATCGAAAACTAAAAGCTTTTAACACAAAAGTTTCGATTATTGCACGTGGTGTTTCAGTAGGAAATGAAATTGAATACACAGATGAAGTTACGCTTGGAAGATCAATCTTGAATAGGACACCTTTTGATGAGTCATACAAATTATAACAAAGAGTAGAATGAAATCGCAACCAGATATACTCAACCTAAAACGCCTATTCTATGCTGCAATTGGAATTCAAATAGCACTTTTCGTTGCAATTGCCTCTAAAATGATAAATATATTGGTAGATCCTGTTGTAATATCTGTAGTTGCCGAGCGATACACTCTCTTAATTACACTGTTAAGTATTCCAGGAGCATTAAAACTTTTTTCAGTGATAATGAATAAAAACAGACAGCCTCAAGATAATAATTTAGCAACAGCCTTTTACAAAAAAGCTTTTATTGCACGATTTAGCATCCTGTTTTTAGTAGCCTCTTTAAATATTGTTTTATATGCTATTTCGTTTAATCAAAACTTTATGCTTCTCACATTAATTACTTTCATTGCATATATCTTTAGCTACCCATCGGAGAGCTATTTAAAAGTAAATGCAGAGGATGAGAACCAGAGAACAGATTAAAGACAAGTAAGAACTAAAAAACAACTCAAATAAAAATAAAATGACTATTGCAATAGATTTTGATGGAACAATTGTTGAACATAAGTATCCAAAAATAGGACGACCTATACCTTTCGCAATCGAGACACTTCTTCAATTGCAAAAGGAGAATCACAAGCTTATCTTATGGACAGTGCGCGAGGGCGATTTGCTACAAGAAGCTATCGACTATTGTGCTGAGCGAGGTTTGATATTTTATGCAAACAATGCTAATTATCCAGAGGAGACTACCCCCTCTCCTCGGAAACTTGCTGTGGATATGTTTATCGATGACCGTAATCTTGGAGGTTTGCCAGATTGGGGCGTAATATACAAAGCCGTGCAAGCAACCGCAAGAGGTGAAAGTTCTTTTCAAACAATCATGTCAGCTCAAGAAACACAGCAAGAAAAGAACAAACGTAAAAAAAACATATTCCTTCGCATTGGTGAAGCTTTAGATGCAAAATAATATTGAAAGTTATGTCTAAATTTCTTGAAAACAACATCCTTTATTTAAGGGCACCCGAGCCCGAAGATTTGGAAATACTATATGAATGGGAAAACGATACAGATGTTTGGAAGTATGGATCGGCTATCTCCCCCTACTCTAAATATATTTTAAAGCAATATCTGATAGATGCTCAAACAGATATATTCCAATCAAAGCAACTGCGATTTATGATTGCCTTAAAGCAAGAACAAAGCACAGTGGGAACAATAGATTTATATGATTTTGATGCACTCAACAGTAGATGTGGGGTAGGAGTTTACATTGACCCTACCTATCGCAACAACGAATATGCAAAAATTGCTTTAAATATTTTAGAAAGTTATGCCTTCCATTTCTTAAATATCAATCAACTATACGCAATAATACCCGAAAGCAACAAGGCAAGCCTCCAGCTTTTCTTTGGATGCAACTTTTCTGAGACTGGAGTTTTACAGCAATGGATATCGTCTGAAAAAGGATATGAAAATGCCATTATAGTTCAAAAAATAAAAACCAATCGAGAATGAACGAAGATTTAAAAAAAGCACTTGAAGTTCTTAAACAGGGAGGCACTATTCTGTACCCTACCGACACAATATGGGGAATTGGATGTGACGCTACTAACGAAAAAGCCGTTGAAAGGCTTTACGACATTAAGAAAAGAGACAAAAACAAATCAATGCTCATTTTACTTGACAATCCTGTGAAACTGCAAACCTACATTCAAGAAGTTCCAGATATAGCTTGGGACTTGATAGACCTAACTGACAAACCATTAACTATTATTTTTAGCGGTGCAAAAAACTTAGCTCCAAATCTTATTAATAGTGAGGGCACAATAGGCGTTCGTATTACCTCTGAGGATTTTTCAAGAGAACTGTGTATGCGTTTTAGGAAACCCATTGTTTCCACATCGGCTAACATAGCAGGACAAGTAGCTCCACAAAACTTCAACGACATAGACCCTGAAATAATTGACGCAGTTGATTATGTGGTACAATACCGACAAGATGAAACATATAAACAAACACCCTCTTCCATTATCAAGTTAGAAAACAACGGAAATGTTGAGATAATTAGAAAGTAACAGAGAAAGTGAAATATTTCAACGAGAGCATCTAGTAGTGCTTGGCGTTTACACTGTAACTTTACTAGGTGTTAAAAAGAAAACAAGTGTAGAAGATCAAATTGTCCAAAAAAAATTGTAGTTTTGTCATAGTGCAAGCCAATTTTCAAAGCTACATTTACCTTAAATAAATTCAAGGGATAGAAAAGCTTGTTTTGTTGCACTGTGTAGTCTAAACCTACCGATAAGAATGTAACTGTCCTTACTCAAGTTTTTTGAATATATGTTTGAACAATTTTTAATCTGGAGACGAAAACATATTACCGAACGTGTTTTTCTTCTTATAGTATGTTTGATGGTGGGAGTGTTGTCCGCTCTTGCTGCACATGCACTAAAAATGGCTATCTCATTTATTCAAAGCTCTCTCATAAAAAACTTTATAAATATTGGTGCTAACTACTACTATCTTCTACTTCCAATAGTAGGAATACTTTTGGCAGGCTTGTACGTGAAGTTTATAGTTAAAGATGATATAAGCCATGGAATTACGAAGGTATTATATGCTATTTCGCAACGAAAGAGTAGGTTAAAGCCTCACAACACATACACATCACTTATAGCAAGTTCACTCACCATTGGATTTGGTGGTTCTGTTGGAGCTGAGGCACCAATTGTACTGACAGGTTCGGCCATTGGCTCTAACTTGGGAAGGATATTCAACCTGGAACACCGCAACATTATGCTGCTTGTTGGGTGTGGTGCAGCTGGAGCAGTGGCAGGTATTTTTAAAGCCCCCATTGCAGGGGTTGTGTTTGTAATTGAGGTTCTTTTGCTCGATCTCACAATGTCTTCTATATTGCCATTGTTGGTCACATCTGTTACTGCCACCACCATTGCGTACACGCTGACAGGCACAAATGCTATGTTCGCATTCTCACAAGTTGAAGGATTTACCTTCGACCGTATTCCACACGTCATTTTACTTGGAATAGTTTGTGGTTTTGTATCACTCTATTTTACTCGATGCATGAAATGGATTGAGAGTATATTTGGTAGATTCAACTATTTGAAGAGATTCCTTCTTGGAGGTGTCATGCTAAGCGTGCTCATTTTCTTTCTTCCCCCATTATATGGAGAAGGATATAATACCATTGAGACTCTACTAGCAGGAGATGACTCATACAAAAACTTGATGGATGATAGCTTCTTTTATTTCCTTAAAAGTAGCTGGGGCATCATTATATTTGCACTTTTAATCGTGCTAACTAAAGTATTTGCTTCAAGTGCTACCAATGGAGCTGGAGGAACTGGAGGTATTTTTGCACCAACTCTGTTTTTAGGATGTGTGGTGGGATTTCTATACTCTTTCTCTCACAACTCGATTGGCTTATCCAATATATTGCCCCAAGAGAACTTCTCCCTTTTCGGAATGGCAGGAGTGATGGCAGGTGTAATGCATGCACCGCTTACAGGGACTTTCTTAATCGCAGAATTAACTGGGGGATACGATCTTTTTCTTCCTTTGATGATGGTTTCTATTAGTTCGTATGCAACTATTATTTTATTCGAAAAACACAACATTTACTCCACTCAATTAGCTAAAAAAGGGGAGTTGATAACTCACCACAAGGATAGAGCCGTTCTTACTTTCCTTGATATAGAAGCATTATTAGAAACTGATTTAGAGATAGTGAAACCCGATATGAGTTTGGGTGAAATGGTAAAAGTAATTTCAAAATGCAAAAGAAACATTTTCCCCGTTGTCAATGACAATGGAATATTGGTAGGACTGGTCCTATTAAACGACATCCGGAACATTATTTTCAGACCCGAGCTATACGACAGATTTAAGGTGTCCAAACTTATGACAAATGCCCCAGCTGAAATAAAAACGAGTATGACAATGGAAGAGATTATGAATCTTTTTGAAGATACAAAAGCTTGGAATTTGCCCGTAACAGATAATGAAGGAAAGTATAAAGGCATTATGTCTCAATCATCCATTTTTAATGCATATAGAGATGTATTAGTCGAACATTACTCTGAAGAATAAACAAACATCATGACAAAAAAAGACTTTCGAATAGTATTTTTAGGCACTCCTATCTTTGCAGTAGAAACACTAAAAGCTTTGGTTGAGAACCATTACAATGTGGTAGGAGTAGTAACCATGCCCGACAAACCGGCTGGAAGAGGACATAAATTGCAAGAGTCGGATGTAAAGAAATATGCAAAAGCTCAAAATCTAACAATATTGCAACCTGTAAACCTTAAGGATAATGATTTCCTTAAGGATTTAGAAGCATTAAAAGCAGATTTAAATATTGTGGTAGCTTTCCGAATGTTACCAGAAGAAGTGTGGAACATGCCTAAACATGGCACTTACAATTTACACGCTTCTCTATTGCCCCAATATCGTGGAGCAGCACCTATCAATTGGGCAATTATAAACGGAGAAACTAAAACTGGTGTTACTACATTTAAGTTGGTTCATGAAATTGACACAGGTAAGATTGCCTATCAATCGAAAGTTGGAATTGGCAAAAGGGACAATGCTGGAATTATACATGACAAACTGATGGTAAGTGGTGCTAAATTGATGCTAAAAACAGTAGATGCTATTATCGATGGCAGCATCACATTGAAATCACAAGACTCATATACTGACCTACTTAATCCTGCACCTAAAATATTTAAAGAAACTTGTAGAATCAACTGGAAATCAAAAGCTGAAGATATAGACTACTTTATAAGAGGCTTGTCGCCCTACCCTGCTGCACACACACAACTAAAAAGAAACGGAGAAGCCTTTAACATTAAAATTTTTGATGCCTTGCCCATTATACAAAACCACAACTTTAGTGAAGGCGCCATTATTCAACCCCATCCATCTCAAATAGATGTAGCAGTTGCCAATGGATTTATCAGAATATTAGAACTTCAAGTTCAGGGTAGGAAACGCATGGAAACAAGAGACTTCTTGAATGGATTTGCAATACAAGATGAAGATTTTTTTGAATAGACAACCTACCACTTATAGTTTAACCCAAAGCTTATTACTTCATTCACCTGCAAATACTTATAATCATCATCGGCTGGGACACCATCATCAAACCTTAAATTTAGGTTTATGGTTGTAGAAAACAGTTGAGATAACGACATTGTTAGAGTATTTTCAAACTCAGCTTCTGACTTACTATAGTTTGTAAAATACTTTATGCGCGATCTCCATGAGACATATTTAGTGAAATCGTAAGTCATATTTGATACTAAGGTCGAACCTTTGTCAAGTAAAGATTTATCTCCTTCGGGAATTCCATATCGTTTTCTATTTACATCATCATTCCCCACATAACGATAGTTTACAGATAATGGTGAGATAGACACATCCAACCTAACTCTTCTGTGCCTTACAGTCTTTGATCGTTTATCTAAATGGTATTTCATACCAATACCAGCATTCACATATAGAGGGGCTAAGAATGAAGAACGCAACTCATCTTTATTCGCCTGATAGCTTTTAAACATTTGAGTTTTAGCTTCCAAGTTAGTTGAGTAAGACCAGGACTTCAAAAAAGCATCTAAACCAAAATCACCGTAATAGCGTATCAAATCATTACCAATTCTGTAATTTCTAAGAGTGTCATCAGGCGCATTGTAAACCGATAAACGCCACTCAAATCGATTGTTAAACTTGATTTTATCCTTCTGATAATTTACATTAAAGATATGATTACTGTTTATATTCAGATTGCTTGTCCCCCCTCTATGCCAGTTTGGAGAGAAATAGTTTTGTGAGAATTGCAACGAGTGATCACCATTTTTAACCCAGTAAACACGATCAATTTTTATGCCTTCAACATCTGGCTTATCTAAGGAGAAACTAGTTTGAGATGAAAGTAGTTCTTTAAATGGATTAAATTTCTCACGCACTTCAGTGTCGGTTGCTGCACGCTTTACACCACTTAATTTGGCAGTAGCAAGTTTTATATCTGTCGGGTTTTCAAGAAAGTAATCTCTTCGAACTTTATCCGCAAAAGACTGTTCCTCTGCAAGTTGGTTAAAAGTGTCATCAGCTGAAACAAGAGTCCCTTTTAATCTTTCATCTCTATCGGGATAGATAAATGCTGAATCAGGATCTTCAATTCTTCCTGTAAAGACAACAGGTAGATAGAGGGGGTTATACAACATTGTGTCGCGAAAATTAAGCATACTTATATATGAGTCATAACTAACCTCTGATTGTTCTGGCAGCTCAATTGTTCCGTTACTTTTTCTACTATAAAGAGAATCCAGTGAAGTTCTAATAACAATAGGAGTGAAGATTGACTCATCTTTAGGCATAACTAAAGCCTTATCAACTATTGCCGAATCAGTTTTAATAGGAACCATTATACTGTCTTGCTCAATGGGAGTTAAAACAAAATCTCTATCGATGGACCGCTTTAAAGAGTCAATTTTTGCTGCTCTAATAGTATCTTGAAACTCTGACTCTGCAATCTCTGATGTACGAGTAGTATCCGATATGGCTTTCAACAGTAGCTCTATATCAGTCACTTCATTGAATTTATCTATCGTGTCGTTCCTATGAAAGCCCGATGCAGATAAATGCAAATTTGTTGATAATAAAATTAAAACTAGCAATTGTGTAAACTGTTTCATATTCACATATTTCGTTGAGATTCAAAAATTAAGAGAGATACTATTAGATTGCAAAGTTATAAAAAATATCTCATAATAAGCTGATAGTTTTTTCAAACATGAGTTTTTATATCAAAATAGTTATCATGCTCCGCCAATATAATGATAAATTAAAACTGGTAAAAATTAGCACAATACACCTCAAATTTGTATTTTTGCAAATAGCTATACTCCTTTTTATTTCAAAATGTAGAATCGTATAAATAATGACCAAACAAGTAGTAAACGTTTATTATACAATAACTGTTCACACATCAAATAAACCCCTATTTACTGCTAACTGAGCATGTAAAACAGCTCTCATCAACCTTGAAAACATAAAACTTTTCATCCAATAGAAATGTTATCACATAATGAAATTGATACACTAAAGAGAGACCAAAACAATCAAACAAATAGAAAAATGAATAAATTAAAGTACACTATCCTAATTGCTGTTATTGGTGTTTTCACACTATCAAGCTGTGGGTATAACTCCATGGTAAATAAGCAAGAAGCAGTAACAGCACAGTGGGCACAAGTCGAAAATGCATATCAACGACGTGCAGACTTAATACCCAACCTTGTATCCACAGTAAAAGGTTACGCAGCACATGAACAAGAAACATTTACTGCAGTTGTAGATGCACGTGCACGTGCCACACAAGTTACTGTAAACCCTGAAGAACTGACGGAAGAAGGCATCCAAGAGTTTCAACAAGCTCAGGGTCAATTAAGCTCTGCTTTAGGTAAATTATTGATGATTCGGGAAAATTATCCAGACCTAAAGGCAAATCAAAACTTTCTTGCTTTGCAAGATGAATTGGCTGGAACTGAGAATAGAATTGCAGTAGAAAGAAACCGATTCAACGAAAATGCACGAGACTACAACCAATATATCCGACGATTTCCTCATGTTATATATGCAGGAATGTTTGGATTTAAGAAAAAAGGATACTTCGAAGCAGATGCTGGTGCACAAACTGTGCCTGCTGTAGAGTTTTAACTGCACACATCATTATATACAATTCTTAATAGTTGAAAGAACTAAGGGAATTTTGAATGACAGACATTGACAACCCTAAAATTGTGGAAGCAATTCGCAATGCGGAACTTTTGACTTCTGGAGAAATTAGAGTGTACATAGCAAAGCATTGTGAAGAAGACCCACTTGACAAAGCTTCTAGAGTTTTCCAAAAATTGAAAATGCACAATACAGCATTAAGAAATGCTGTTCTCATATTTGTCTGCCCCACCGATCATAAAGCTGCCATCCTTGGCGATACGGGGATAAATAATGTCATCGAGATAGATTTTTGGGATAAGACGCTTAATGAATTAATTACTTATTGTTCCAAAGGTCTAATTACTGAAGGTATATGCAAAGCTGTTGACAAAGTAGGTAATTTAATAAAACAAAAATATCCCTACCAAGAAGGAGATATAAACGAATTAGAGAATGAAGTTATTTTGGAAGATTAGTCTACATTTTATTGTGATTTTACTCTTCACTCAAAGTATAATTGCACAAGATATACCCGCACCCATGTCGCCACCTCGATTGGTGAACGATTTTGCGAACATTTTCTCTGACACTGAAAGGCAAGCGCTTGAAAAAAAGCTACTCATTTACAATGATACAACCTCCACACAAATTTATGTAGTCACTGTTAAAAGTTTAGATGGATATGCTGTTTCAGACTATGCTTTTCGATTAGGAGAAAAATGGAAGATAGGTCAAAAAAACAAAGACAATGGTGCAGTCATCCTCATCAAACCTAAGATAGGTAATAGTCGAGGTGAAGCTTTCATTGCAGTTGGCTATGGGTTAGAAGCCCTTATAAATGACGCTTATGCTGGACGTATTGTACGCGATCGGATGATTCCATACTTTCAGCAAAACGATTATTTTAGTGGAGTAAATGCTGCAATAGATTCCATGATAAAACGTCTTTCAGGAGAATTCGATCCTGAAATGCAAAAGCAGAAAGACAAAATACCTCTCACTTCAATCATCTTTTTCACAGTGTTCTTCATTTTCTTCATCATAGCCATCTCAAAAAAAGGAGATGATGACCAAAATATCGGTAGTGATGGACCAAGCAGCAGCAGAAGAGGTCCTATTTTCTTTCCCCCTATAGTAGGCGGAGGTCGTAGAGGCAGTTTTGGAGGCGGTGGTGGCTTCGGAGGATTTGGTGGAGGCGGTGGCGGTCGTTTTGGAGGCGGTGGCGCTGGAGGTAGCTGGTAGCACATTTATAAAATCAAACAACATCAACTTGTCAAAATTAATTACAATTTTAGGTCCCACAGCAAGTGGAAAGACTCCTTTTGCAGTAGAAATTGCAAACAGAACAGATGGTGAAATTATTAGTGGTGATTCACGCCAGGTTTACAGACTAATGGACATTGGCACTGGTAAAGACCTGAATGAGTATACAATAGGGAGCAAAAACATAAACCATCATCTTATCGATATTAAAGAACCAGGAGAGAAGTATACACTGTTTGATTTTCAAAGGGATTTTCACATTGCATATCAAGATATATTGACTCGGAACAAAACTCCTATCTTATGTGGAGGAACAGGTCTTTACATTGAATCTGTTTTAAAAGGTTACGAGTTAAAGAAGGTTCCCAAAAATCAAACGTTACGAGATTCATTACAAAGTAAATCGTTAGAAGAACTCACCATTATTTTATCAAAATATAAAAATCTACATAACACAACCGACACCGAGAACAAAAAAAGAGCAATAAGAGCAATTGAGATAGCTATCTATCAACAGGAGAACAATACCTCAACCCAAGTTTATGCACCAATCGATTCTTTAATTATTGGTGTGAATATCGATAGGGAAAATAGACGACATAAAATATCTTCTCGCTTGAAAAAAAGAATAGATGAAGGAATGATCGATGAGGTGAAAAAGATTCTCTCTCTTGGTGTAACCCCTGAAGACTTGATATACTATGGATTAGAATATAAATTTGTAACACTACATGTCACAGGGCAGATATCATATAAGGAAATGTATAACAAACTTGAAATAGCCATCCATCAATTTGCTAAAAGACAAATGACTTGGTTTAGAGGCATGGAGCGCCGTGGATTAAAGATTAATTGGATTGATGCTCTCTTACCAATGGAGGAAAAAGTGGATAGAGCAATTAAATTGATAAATATCAGGAACTGATAAGTTGCCTAATAAAATAAATATTTTAAGATGTGGACAAGATCATGTGAAAACTAGCACACATTTTTAGTACTTTTGCACACAGATAAAAATTTCTATTAGACAATAAAGATATGATTACAGATAAACTCCCCATACATAAGTTCAATTCACTCGACACCCCTTTCTATTATTACGATATTGATTTGCTCAATCAAACAATTGAAACTATAAAAGCGGAAATTAAAGATAAGCCCTTTTACGTTCATTACGCTCTAAAAGCAAATTCGAACACTCGTTTGTTACAAGAAATATCAAAGCATGGCTTTGGGGCAGATTGTGTGAGTGGCAACGAGATACTTAAAGCAATTGAAAATGGCTTTGACCCTCACCTTATTGCTTTTGCTGGAGTGGGCAAAACGGATAAAGAAATTGAAACTGCATTGGACAATAATATATTTACATTCAATGTTGAATCGATACCCGAACTGCATGCCATCGACACATTGGCTAAAGCAAAGAACAAAACAGCCAAAATAGCCTTACGTATAAATCCAAATATAGATGCCCACACTCATAGCTATATTACCACGGGGTTAAACGAAAACAAGTTTGGCTTGGAAGAGGGGAATCTCCCTGAAGTTTTAAACCTGCTTCCTACATTGAAATCTATAGAGCTAATTGGACTCCACTTCCATATTGGCTCACAGATAACCGAACTATCTTCTTTTAAAAATCTATGCACTAAAATAAACGAACTACAAAACCAATTCGAATCTAAAGACATAAGCCTTGAGCACATAAATGTTGGAGGTGGTTTGGGAGTAGATTATGAAAACCCCAACAAACATCCAATTGCAGATTTCTCAAACTACTTCAAGTTATTCTCATCCTATCTTGAGTTAAGAGAAGGACAAACCGTTCATTTTGAACTGGGACGTTCAGTTGTTGCTCAATGTGGAACACTTATATCGCGTGTTACATATTTAAAAGAAGGATTAAAAAAAGATTTTGTCATTATTGATGCTGGCATGACTGACCTTATTCGTCCAGCTCTCTATCAAGCTTATCATCACATCGAAACCCTTACTTCCAACGAAGAGCTGTGCACTTACGATATTGTTGGTCCCATTTGTGAGTCGAGCGACACATTTGCCAACAACTTCAAGCTTAACAAGACCAAAAGAGGAGACATTCTTGCTATATACTCTGCAGGAGCTTACGGCGAAGTGATGGCATCACAATATAATTGTCGAGATTTTGCAAAATCATATTTTTCTGACACAATTTAATCTTTAACATGGATATTTTTTCTTCACTTTATCGAATCTCAGTTTATGTATGGATTATAGTTGGACTATACTTCCTCTTTTTTATTATCCAACTTTTCTATTATTTATATCTGTTTCGAAAACCTTATCAACATGCAACAAAAGGTGACGAATCGGATGACGACAGTACCAATAGTGAAAAGAAGCTCCCTGGTATATCAATAATTATAACAGCTAAAGATGAAGCGGAAAACCTTAGAAAAAATCTTCCATCTATTCTCAATCAAGATTACTCTAACTACGAAGTTGTAGTAGTTGACAATGGCTCAACAGATAGTACAAGTGATGTGCTGAACGGTTTCAAACAAAGCTATCCTAACTTATACACTACTTACATCCCAGTTGAGTCTGAAAAAGTAAATAGCAAAAAACTTGCTCTAACTATAGGTATCAAGGCTGCAAAACACGATATATTGCTATTTACCGAACCTGACACTAAACCTTTTACAAGAAAATGGGTCTATGAGTATTCAAGAGCCTTTAGTAAGGACAAAGATATAGTGCTAGGAGCTTGTCAAATAGAGATGGATAAAAGTTTTTCGAACAAGTTCATTCTTTTCGACAATCTTTTTTTTGGAGTAAAGTACTTAAGCTTCGCACTGATAAATAAACCTTATATGGGTGTTGGGCGTAACATGGCTTTCAGAAAAAAACTGTTTTTTGATAACAAAGGTTTTTCGTCTATCTTAAACATAGAAGATGGGGAAGACAATGTGTTTATAAATAAGATTGTCACAAAAGAAAACACGGCGGTTATCATTTCAGAAGAAAGTATGACAGTGAGCAATGTAATAAATCGCTTCTCTACATGGAGATCCGCTAAAACAAAATACCTCACTACCCAAAAGTATCTTACATCCAATGCAACTAGCATTTTGGCTTTTGAGGAATTCAGCAGATATAGCTTTTATTCGCTATTTATAATTTTGAGTATAATCGGAGTGTTGTCGTCAGTGTACTCACTCCTATTTTTTGCAATCTTATTATTTTTGATACGTTACTCAGTGCAAACTATCATCATAAACAAGAATAGCAAGCTGTACAATGCAGGTAGATTTTATTTTACACTACCCCTATTCGATCTGTTTGCTCCGTTTGTCAATCGCATGTTTTTGAATTATGAAACTAAAAGGGACAGAAAATAAAAAAGTGACATTTTGACAGTCCAAAACAATAAAAATAAATTAGACCAATAAAAGGCGGTTAAAGCAGGTTAAGTCTGATTCTATACCGTTAAAAGTGATGAAATATCTTGAACCCTTCTATTTGTAGAACGTTTTTTGCATATACTATTTTAGAAAGATAAAAAA
>CAZXGV010000028.1:0-19776 GCA_964640575.1 uncultured Dysgonomonadaceae bacterium | reverse complement strand
CGTGGTACCACCTGGAATCGAACCAGGGACACAAGGATTTTCAGTCCTTTGCTCTACCAACTGAGCTATGGCACCATCACCTGTTTTAATTTCGATTGCAAAGATAGCTTGTTTTTTTCAATTACAAAATAAAATGAATAGAAAAATAGAAAATCTTTAATTTAATTCTCGAGATGCTTCCATCCTTGAGCTTGAAGCTGCATTTCTTGTCCATCTCGCGTAACAAATTTACACCCCGAACTTGCATCACTGATGTGCCCTACAATGTGAATTCCTGGAACAACTTTCACCTGCTCGTACAACGAGACGGGTACAGTAAAAAGCATTTCATAATCTTCTCCCCCATTTAAAGCTACTGTGGATACATTCAAGTTGAATGATTCGGCCATCGAAGCAGTTTGATAGTCAATAGGTAAGCGTTCTTCAAACATGCGACAGCCCACTTTGCTTTGCATGCAAATATGTAAAAGATCGGATGAAAGCCCGTCGGATATATCAATCATCGAAGTAGGTAGAATACCTAACTTGTTTAACTCCTCCATAACATCCTTTCTTGCTTCAGGTTTTAATTGACGTTCCAAAAGATATTCTTTACCCGCAAAATCAGGAGTGAAATCTTCTTGACCCTCAAACACAGCTTTCTCACGCTCTAACAGCTGCAGCCCCATATAAGCAGCGCCTAAATCGCCCGACACACAAATTAAATCTGTGTCTTTTGCCCCACTTCGATATACAATCGTATCATCATTGGCTGTTCCAATACAAGTTACGCTTATAGTAAAACCTGTTAGCGACGAAGAGGTGTCGCCGCCTACAATGTCGACATTGTAAATCTGACAAGCCAGTTTAACTCCATCATAGAACTCTTCTATATCCTCAACAGAAAAACGTTTTGAGATACCCAACGAAACTGTTATTTGCTGTGGCTTGCCATTCATAGCATAGATATCCGAAAAATTCACAACTGCTGTCTTATAACCTAAATGCTTGAGTGGAAAATAAATCAAATCAAAGTGAATGCCTTCTAATAACATATCGGTAGCAACTAATGTATGCTTATCCTTATTATTTATTACTGCAGCATCGTCTCCTACTCCTTTCACTGATGTGGGTTGTTTTAGCTCTATATCTTTTGTGAGTCTATCAATAAGACCAAACTCACCTAATGTAGCTATCTCTGTTCTCATATTGTTCTGTTTGTTTATTTTCTTATAACCGTTTTGTGAAATACAAAGAAAAAAGAAAAAACGAGTAAAAAAGGCTTTGTGCTATATAACACACTCCCTCTTCACTCGTTATGTATCGCTTCTTGTGAATTATACTCTTTGAATAACTTCGCGCATAATTTGAGCCATTTTTGGTTGAGCTATTTTTGCAGCTTCTTGTACCTCTTCGTGCGTTATCTCCACTATCTTACCTAATACGCCTAAATCAGTAATAATTGAAAACGCCAAAACTTTCATTTTCGCATGATTGGCAACAATCACTTCAGGAACTGTTGACATACCAACGGCATCGCCTCCAATTATGCGCAACCAATTATACTCAGCAGGAGTTTCAAAGGTTGGTCCTGTGAGACCAATGTAAACACCATGCTGCAGTTTGATATTGTTCTTATTAGCAACCTCCATAGCAATCTCGCGCAGCTCTTTGTTGTATGCCTCGCTCATGTCAGGAAAACGTGTTCCCAACTCCTCATGGTTTTTGCCATGCAGTGGATGTTCTGGAAACAGGTTGATATGATCTTCAATAAGCATAATATCTCCCACATCGAAACTAGAGTTCATTCCTCCTGCCGCATTTGAAACAAAAAGATACTCAATACCCAATGCTTGAAAAACACGGATAGGGAAAGTAACCTCTTTCATATTATAGCCTTCGTAGTAGTGGAAGCGACCTTGCATAGCAAGCACCTTTTTCCCACCAAGAGTTCCAATAATAAGTTTCCCACTGTGCCCCTCTACAGTCGAAACTGGGAAATTAGGAATTTCTGGATAAGGAATTTCTGTTTTATCTTCTATTTCGTGTGCTAATTCACCCAAGCCTGTTCCCAAAATAATAGCTGTATTGGGAATTTCTCCGATTTTACCTCTCAGGTAATCGGCTGTTTTTTTGATAGTTTCTAACATGATTAATTATTTTTTTATTAAATGATTCATTCTCTGTCTCTTCTAAAAAAGACACTTTAATTGGTAAATAGAATAGTTTTTCTTTCAACTCATCGCTTATATAAAACAAAGTTTTCAATCTGACCGCATCCTTTTCAGTAGTAATAACAATTTTATCGCCAGACAGCTCCCTAAATTGTTTTTCAATAGCCCTTATATCGTCTTTCTTATAGAAGTGATGGTCAGGAAAAAAGAGTGCATGTAAGTCATGCGTTTTTCTTCTTAGCTTATCTTCCAATGATTTTGTTGCCGCAATACCCGTTACAAGTAATACCTGTTTGTTTTTGATTTCGTCCAGTCCATAACTTTCATGATTTAAATCAGGGAAAACTGGTTTTAATTTGTTGTATCTAAATCCAGTAAAATAGAGCGATTGAAATGGAAAAAGATTCAGCCCATTTGCAAAGATTCTAAAATTGATAGGCTGCATTTCGCTACCACATTTTGTAACAAGAACAATAGCTGCTCTATCTTTTCGTCGTACAGGCTCCCTCAGTCTTCCTGCTGGTAAAAGCTTGTCTTCGTAGATTGGTCTGTTCCTATCTACTAACAAAATCGACATTGATGGTTTCACATAGCGATGCTGGTATCCATCGTCTAGTAAAATAACATCAGGCTGCAACTTGCTCTCTTGTGCCAAAAGATACTCTATGGCATTGCGTCTGTTTTTGTCAACAACGACAGTCGCATTCGGATATTTCAGCTTTATTTGTAAGGGTTCGTCCCCTACACGCTTCACATCAGAATTGACATGAACCACCTGCATGCTTTTACTTTTTCTTTTATAACCTCTGCTCACAACAGCCACTTTGTACTGTTTAGATAATAATCCTAAAATATACTCTATATGTGGAGTTTTGCCTGTACCCCCCACTGTTAAATTACCTACACAAATGATTGGAACAGGATATTCTTTTTGCTTTAATATACCATTGTCAAACAAAAAATTACGAAACTCTACACCAAAGCCGTAAATCCATGACAAGGGAAGCAAAGCTGTTCGAATTTTTGGTTCTGGTTTAAGCATAGAGTAAAACGCAATTTGTCGTTGAAAAATAGTATTTATTTAGTTTACATTAAAATTGTAAGGCAAACGAGCTTGTACATAATCCTGTTCCTTGATATCTTTAATCAACGAAAGAACTTTGTAATGATCGCCCAAATACTCTTTTATTGTTTCGGCAGCAATATCTTTTTTCTTATCATCGAGCAGTTCCTCAATAAAACTACGCATTTTTGGATACTCATACACAAGATAGTTTTCGATGCCTGCCAAGTCGGCTGCTATGTCAATAGCAGTTTTTAAATCTCCAAGTTCATCAACCAAACCTATTTCTTTCGCCTGATTTCCAGTCCAAACACGACCCTCTGCATATAAAGCAAGAGTGTCTTTCGGTATATCTCTTCCTTCGGCACAGCGAGTCAAAAACAAATCGTAGCCACGCTCCACATAAGATTGGAGTATTTGCTTTTCATTGTCTCTCATTGGTCTTGCGAAGTTACCAAAGTCTCCATACTCATGAGTTTTGACAACATCAACATCTACACCAATTTTTTCCGTTGTCTTTTTCATATTGGGGAACAATCCAAAAATTCCAATTGAACCAGTAATAGTTGTTGGTTGTGCAACAATTTTATCTGCATTGCAAGCAATATAGTATCCACCCGAAGCAGCTACATCGCTCATCGATACAACAACTGGTTTCTCAGCCTTTAAGTCATTAATGGCTTTCCATATTTGCTCTGAAGCATAAGCGCTTCCACCTGGAGAGTTAACACGGAGCACAACTGCTTTTATATCATCGTTCTTGCGCAACTTCTCTATTTCGTTCATCAAATACTTGTCTTGTATATTACTTGATCCCGTTCCAGAAGTTATTTCACCAACGGCATACAGTAATCCAATATGATTTTTTGAAGTTTTAATCTTAGTTGATTTCACCGATTTCATATCAGTCACACTGGCAGATGGAATCTTGTCATCCTCCTCAATATCTAACAAAGAGCGAAGATAGTTTTTCATTTCAGATTCATATAGTAAAGTATCGACCAAGTTAGATTGCAATAAAAAATCTGCATCTTGCATCATCGGCATGCTGTTTACAGTAGCGTTAAACTCATCAAAGTTAACGTTACGAGTCTTTGCTATTTCAACACCTATTGTATTCCACAAGTCATTTAAATAAGAAGACACCTGTTCGCGATTAGCATCGCTCATGCTTGTCAAAATGAAAGGCTCAACTGCCGACTTGTATGTACCTACCTTAAAAACTTGAATCTCTATTCCAAGTTTGTCTAACGCATCTTTGTAAAACATAGGTGTGGCAGACAATCCATGTAAGTCGAGCATACCATGTGGATTTATTACCACTTTATCAGCAATGGATGCTATATAATAACCTCCTTGCGTGTAAGTATCGGAATATGCTACAATAAACTTTCCCGATTCTTTAAACTTGACCAATTCCCCCCTAATTTCAGCAAGTGAAGCAGTCGATGCTGTAAACAAACGAGAATCAATATAAATACCACGAATTGCATCATTGTCTTTTGCTTTTCTAATACCATTTGTGATATCATTGAGTCCCATTGGTGAGGGAACATTTGAACCTAACAATGCAGTAAATGGATCATCTTCCGCTACTCGTTCGTTAATTTGTCCCGACAATTTAAGATGTAACACAGAGTTATCTTTCAACTTAAACGTACTTTTACCCATATCTCCAACCATTGAGCCCATAAAACCAAAGAACAGGATTATAGACAAAAAAACAAGAAGGATATTGGCGAGTAAAAAGCCTAATGCAGATGCTAACACAATTTTGAGAAAATCTTTCATACTTTCTATAATTTAAGAGGTTATATTGTAATAACAAAATTAAGAAAAAAATATTGCTTTCAACAATTATAACAATGGTATTTTCACGTTCGTCCTATATATTACTATATTGCTTTTTTTTAGAATAAAAAAACAGGAAGCTTCAAGGCTTATATTTTTTTTCAAGCTATTTTAAACAAAAAAACAAGCAATTGGTTTTAAAAAATCATTATTGAAAAAATAAACAGAAAGCCACGCAACGTTTTCAACTTTTAATCATCTATATTATTGAATGCGCTTTTAAAGAATGGAAAATCGGAAACTGATAGTAGCGTGTAAAAAACAAGACACCAATGCACAAAAAGAGCTATATGAAACATATGCTCCTCGCATGTTGGGATTGTGCATGAAGTATTGTAAAGACTATGACTCTGCACAAGACATGTTGCACGATGGGTTTCTGAAAGTTTTTACTCAAATAAAAAAATATTCAGGACATGGCTCTTTTGAAGGTTGGATGCACAGAGTGTTTGTAAATACAATTTTGGAAAACTTCCGCAAGGAAAAAAACACCTCTCTGATAATGTTAGATGTGGATGAGCCACAAATAGAAATAGAGGACGAAAACTTCGTGCGATTATTCAATGATGATATCACAGAGAAAACATTGTTGTCCATGATTCAAGAACTGCCCGTTGGATATAGAACAGTTTTCAATCTATATGTCTTCGAAGATATGTCGCACAAATTAATAGCAAAACGATTAGGTATAAAAGAAGCAGCTTCGCGTTCTCAATATTCGAGAGCGAAATCTTATTTGAGAAACAAAATAAACGAGTACATAGCTAATAAAAATGGATAGCTTTAAAAAAAATGATTCCTTTAAGAAGCTAGTAAAAAGCAAACTTGCTGATTACAAGCATGAAGTGCCACCCTCTGGTTGGGATAAACTAGAGAGCTCGCTTTTTGCTATGCAAAAAACAAAAGCTTTGCACACAAGACTGATTGCATCTTCTATGGCAGCAGCTGCTATTTTGATTGGTGTAATCTTTCTGTTTCAAAACATCAATGAAGAGTTACCCACACAAACTACAGATTATCAATCGACTCACACAATCGAACAAAAAGAGCCTTTTGTAAAAAAACAGAATAAAACCAAAACTGGGAAGTCAACTCCACCACTACTAACAGACAATATATCATCGTCACAACATAAGAGAGCAATCTCCTCAAGTGTTCAAGATAAAGAAATTATATTAGAACCATCTTCCGATATTCCAGAAGACATAAAGGATTCAGAAGTAGCTCTTGTAAGTGATGAGAAGCCAGATAGCAGTAATAAATCAACAGAAATTGATGAAAGAGAAAAACAGCAGTTAATACAAAATTTTATTGACGAAGGGAATCGCACCCTTGCTGTTGCCGATGATATCTCGGAAGAGAAAAAAAGAAGCAGACTTTCAATTTCGCTATCAGGAAAAAGCGGTCTCTCTTCTTCACAACAAACCAATACACTCCCAACGACATTACGTGCGTCTGTGAGCGATTCGTATGGAACTTATACAATTGGAAAAATGACAGCTTACAATGAAGATATTGAAGTAAAACCAGAGTCAAAAAAAACTCATAAACAACCTGTTTCATTCGGAATTCTCACATCTTTCAACATAACAAGAAAACTACAAATAGAATCAGGCTTAATATATACTTATCTCTCATCAGAAACACGAAATAAATCGAGCGATTTTAATAATAGCGAAAAAGTGCAGTTCCATTATTTGGGGGTTCCTCTGAATATAAACTACACGCTGCTATCAGTAAACAAAATGGACCTGTTTGTAACCGCTGGCGCCATGATTGAAAAAGATATTTATGGCAAAATAAAATATAAAGATGAAAAAGAAATAGTACCCTTAAAAAGTGGATATGCAATTGAAAGTTCATCGAAAATAAAACAAAACAACCCACAACTTTCTGTAGCTACTGGAGTGGGTATAAACTATCCTCTTTATGACAACGCTAAACTATTTGGAAAAATAGGAGGAAGATATTATATCGATGCTAAAAATGAATATAAGACTTACTATTCAGATGAAAAACTTGGCTTAGATATACAATTAGGTATAAAATTTAATTTCTAACAAATAAAACTTAACTAAAAATGAAATCATTGACAAAAAAAATCAGTTTACTTCTAATATTGAGCGCAACGCTCTTTCTTAGTTCATGCCTTGATTCGCGCGGCCGACATTATACAGGCAATCTAGAACTTTCTTATGTTACAGAGGGAGATTTTGGAGTTATTTATGCAAGAACACTTGCAGGATATTTTATTACATCTCCAAAAATCAGCCAATTAACTCCAGGAAGAATAACACGTATATCCTATCAAGTTAAACCAGATGAGGACAAACAAACTGTAGTTGATATGGATCCTGTAGGCAATACTATAATGGCATTCGAAGCAGAAGTAAATCCAGAGGTTGAACACTTGGAGCATACAACTCTAAATCTTTCCACTGCTCCAACGGATAATACAGGTGAAAGATTTGAAAGTTTTATGGATCCCATATTTGCTAGTAATATTTACTTTGGCGATCGCTGGATATTCCCTTACACTTATAAAGCTAAAAAAGGAGAAAGCGCAAAAGTTAGCTTTTATTTGGCAAGTGATGAAGATGCAAAAAATGCATACAGTGATGTCCTTATCGATGTAAGATTGGAAAAGCTAGGTTCGGCTGAAAATGATGCGATTGAGAAAATAGAAGGAGACAACATTGTTGCTGATTTTTCTGAAATCCGCTTAATGTTTGCAGATAAAGCAAACCAGGAAGGAAATATAAACATCAAGTTTAGATATTACAGATCAAATATGCAGGAACCATCTATATCTAACAAACCCTTTTCGATGCATATAGGAACCAACTAAGATATATTGTATTACTTTGTGAAGTGCGACTCCCGTTTTTAGGAGCCGCACTTTTTTATCTTGTAATAAGAAATCGTTATCTTTGTATTTAAAATAAATAAGAAAGATAATGATAAAAGAAATCGTATTAACAATAGTCCGAATGATTACTGCTCCAGAAGTTTCGTGGCAAAAATTATCGGTCAGTGAAAATCATGATTCTTTTCTAAATCGCTATCTTCATCCAATTTTCGGTGTAATTGCTCTCACCACTTTTGTAGGTGGACTTATTGCTGATGGAGCTGTGCAAGAGGCTTTAAAAAACACCATCATTAACCTTGTCACTGTTTATGGAGGATATTATATAGGCTCGTACATATTGAATGAATTCTTGCCCCGATTTGGAATATCAAAAAACGAACCTAAAGTTCAACAATTTGTTGGTTATGCATCAGCAGTTATGTACGCACTGTTTATAATTCTTCCACTCTTGTCTGACTTCTTTGTTCTTTGGATGTTTGCACTTTACACTGTGTACATTGTTTATACGGGTTATGGAGTGTATATTATTGGCAAAGAGGAAAACAGAATGAATTTCACTGGAGTTGCTACAACATTAATATTGTTAACTCCCGCCGTAATAAAAGGCATCCTTTCCATTTTAATCAAGTAAAAAAACAAACTATGAAGCAAGCTCAAATAAATATTAGAAACAAAAGGGCAACTTTCGATTACGAACTTATAGAGACGTTCACTGCCGGAATTGTTTTAACAGGCACTGAAATAAAGTCTATTCGTCAGGGAAAGGCAAGCTTAGTAGATACGTTCTGTATATTTGATAAAGGGGAATTGTGGGTGAAAAACCTTCACATAACAGAATACTTTTATGGATCGTACAATAATCACAATGCACGACGCGATAGAAAATTATTGTTGAATAAAAGTGAATTGAAGAAAATTTCTCGATTGACCAAGCAATCTGGTTTTACTATCATCCCTACCCGATTGTTTATAAATAACAAAGGCTTAGCCAAACTTAATATTGCAATAGGAAAAGGTAAGAAAGAGTACGATAAAAGACACTCCTTAAGAGAGAAGGAAGACAAACGAGCCATGGACAGAATGCTCAGAAAGTAAAAATCTATTATCAATGAACTACTTCAAAAAGATAATAGCACCAGCTTTAAAAAAATCTGCGCAGACATCAATATGGCTTCTCAAGCTTATATTACCCATTTCCCTTGCCTTTAGGCTTTTAGATTATAGTGGATTGCTGGTTTATGTGGCAGATTTTCTCAATCCCGCATTCATACATTTGGGACTACCAGGCAGCACCGCAATTATATTTATAACAAGTATATTTTTGCCACTCTATGCTCCATTAGCCATTATCACTTCTATGACACTTACTTTGCGGGAGCTCACGATTTTGGCACTGATGTGCCAATTGGCACACAACCTGCCAGTTGAAAGTGCCATTCAAGCAAAAACAGGAACCTCATTTTGGGCAATGTTTAGTGTGCGTATATTTATGAGTATTCTGGTTGGATTTATACTCAATTTAATACTCCCTCAAGAGATGGGGATGCCAAGTTTTATGCAAACATCAATAGAAAGTATGAACTCGATATCAGATGTTTTTATAGCTTGGGGATTAACTTCTCTTCGATTAATAGTAATGATATTTGCTATAATATCACTATTAATGATAACTTACAGGCTGTTAGAAGAGTATAATCTCATCAACCGATTATCAAAATCGATTGAGCCGATTTTGAAATTCTTTGGTCTTCCAAAAAACACAGCTTTCTTATGGCTCATTGGTTACATTGTTGGCTTAGCTTATGGTGGTGCTCTCATGATTGACCAAATGAACGAAGGAAAGGTTACCAAAGCAGAAGGTAGTTTATTAAATTACCATTTGGCTATATCTCATTCGGTGATAGAAGACAACTTGCTCTTTGTAGCATTAGGCGTGTCTATTTGGTGGATTCTTATTACGAGACTAATAGCTGCATGGATTGTTGTGTGGCTAAGAAGAGCTTTTTTACACTTAAAAGGTGGATTTTCAAAACAGTTTGTTGCAAACAACATCTAATGTAGTATAATTATGACGTCACAAATTCAAGATATTCTGAAATCTCGCATACTTGTGTTGGATGGAGCAATGGGCACTATGATTCAACGCTACAATTTGACGGAAGAGCAATACAAGAGCGAAAGGTTCGAAAATGCAGAAAAACTACAAAAAGGTAACAACGATTTATTGTCACTAAGCCAACCTGAGATAATTGGACAAATTCACCGAGAATATCTTGAAGCGGGTGCAGATATCATTGAAACCAATACTTTCAATGCTACTACTATATCCATGGAGGATTATGGAATGCAAGAGCATGTATACGAAATGAATATGGAAGCTGCCAAAACTGCACGCAAAGTAGCTGACGAATTCACCCATAAAAACCCGAAGAAACCTCGTTTTGTGGCTGGAGCAATTGGACCGACCAACAAAACAACCTCCATGAGTCCAAGGGTTGAAGAGCCCATGTATCGCGATGTGACTTTCGATGATTTACGCATTAGCTACGAAAATCAAATTGAAGCACTCATGGAGGGAGGAGTTGATATAATTCTAATTGAAACAGTTTTTGATACACTCAATGCAAAAGCAGCACTATTTGCAACGCAAAACATATTTGAAAAGAGAAGAAAAGAACTCCCAATAATGCTTTCAGTAACTCTTTCAGATAAAGCTGGTCGCACACTGTCAGGACAAACAATTGAGGGGTTCCTCACTTCTGTTAGCCATATAAATCTACTATCAGTAGGACTCAATTGCTCCTTTGGAGCATCGGAAATGAAGCCTCACCTAAAACAGTTGAAAAGAGTAGCACCCCTGTTTGTTAGTGCTTATCCAAATGCTGGACTTCCCAATCAATTGGGAGAATACGACGAAACGCCTGAGAAAATGGCAAGCCAAATCAAAGAGTTTGTCGATGAAGGATTGGTAAATATTGTTGGCGGATGTTGTGGCACAACTCCACAACATATAGCAGAGTTTGTACGACTAGTAGATGGAGTAACACCCCCTACCCCCTCACAAGCAAGCCCATATCTGCATTTATCAGGTTTGGAGGATTTCGTTTTCTCTCCCGAAAAAAACTTAGTGAATGTTGGGGAACGATGCAATGTGGCAGGTTCACGCAAATTCCTCCGATTAATTAACGAGGGAAGCTACGAAGAGGCATTGTCTGTGGCGCAACAACAAGTAGAAGATGGTGCGCAAATATTGGATATCAATATGGATGATGGGCTGCTCGATGGTGCAAAAGAGATGACTAACTTCCTTAACTTCTTAGCCTCCGACCCTGACGTGTCTCGAGTTCCTTTGATGATAGACTCATCGAAATGGGAAACAATTGAAACAGGACTCAAATGTGTACAAGGAAAATCTATTGTTAACTCAATCTCTCTAAAAAATGGAGAGAAAGAGTTCTTGCAACAAGCTCAGTTGATTAAAAACTACGGTGCTGCTGTCATCGTAATGGCTTTTGACGAAAAAGGACAAGCAGACACCTACCAACGACGCATAGAAATATGTGGAAGAGCCTATAAACTACTCACAGAGTCAGGGTTCGATAAACTCAACATTATTTTCGACCCCAACATATTGGCTATTGCCACGGGGATAGCTGAACACCAAAACTATGCAATAGACTTCTTAAAAAGCATTACATGGATAAAAGGAAACTGCGATGGAGCTAAGGTAAGTGGAGGAATTAGTAATCTGTCCTTCTCTTTTAGAGGCAACAATTACATCCGTGAGGTGATGCACTCGGTATTTCTCTTCCATGCCATTAAGGCTGGTTTGGATATGGCTATTGTCAACCCTGCTCAATCTATAATCTATGAAGAAATTCCTGAGCATGTAAAAAAACTGGTTGAGGATGTCATCTTTAACAGAGACGAAGAGGCAACAGAACGATTAATGGAATTCGCTCAAAACTCTAACAACTCCGTAGCATCTCCGCATCAATCGAAACAAGCAGAGTGGCGCAACTCCTCACTCGAAGAGCGACTAAGTCACTCTTTGATAAAGGGAGTAAGTGACTACCTGGAGGAGGATATTGCAGAAGCTTTAAAAAAATATCCACAAGCAGTTGACATAATAGATCAACCTCTGATGAGTGGAATGAATAGAGTGGGTGAGCTATTTGGCTCAGGAAAAATGTTCCTTCCACAAGTAGTGAAAGCTGCTCGCACAATGAAAAAGGCAGTTGCTATACTACAGCCCATCATTGAAGAAGAGAAAGCAATATCGGGAGAGAGTAGAAAAGTAGGCAAAGTACTTTTAGCCACAGTGAAAGGAGATGTGCACGATATTGGTAAAAATATTCTGTCAATCATTCTACAATGCAACAATTATGAAATAATTGACCTTGGTGTGATGGTTTCTGCCGAAGCTATTATATCTGCTATACATGAGCACCAACCCGATGTTGTAGGCTTGAGTGGACTCATTACCCCATCGCTGGAAGAGATGAGCATAGTGGCAGCTGAAATGCAAAAGGCAGGATTTGAGGTGCCTCTTATGATTGGGGGTGCAACCACATCAAAACTGCACACTGCCATTAAAATTGAACCTAACTATCCAGGCGGTGTTGTTGTGTATGTAAAAGATGCATCGCAAAGCCCTAATGCTATGGCAAACCTGATGAGTGATACTACAAAAAAAAAATATATCAGAAGCACAAAAGAAGACTATAAAAATTTACGCAATGCAACTATGAATAAGAAAACAGAACTAACACACCTTGCGACTGCTCGCAAGAACCCCTTGAAAATTGATTGGGACAATTTTGAAGCTTTCACACCCAACTTTATTGGTAGAAAAGTTTTGGACCCTATTAAAATTACCGACATTGTACCCTACATAAATTGGAAATTCTTTTTTCATGCCTGGAATTTGTCTGCGAAATTTGCATCGGTTAAAAACATCAGTATGTGTGGACATTGCAAAGCTCAATGGTTTGCAGCTTTCAATGAAGGAGATAGAGAGAAGGCAATGGAAGCATCTAAGTTATACGACGATGCACAAGTTCTGTTACAAAAAATAATTGACCTAGACGCTGAATACATAAAGGCTGTTTTCGTGATTGGTGAAGCATACAGTGAAAATGATACTGTTTATATCAACAACATTCCTTTTCCCATGCTTCGCCAACAGAAGAAAAACGATAGTGAACAATACCTAAGTTTAAGCGATTATGTTGCTCCAAAGTCTGCCAATAAGAAGGACTATTTAGGTGCATTTGCAGTTACAGCAGGTGCTGGAACTGAGTACTTATTGAATAAATATAAAAATTCGGGCGACGAATATAGCGCTTTAATACTTCAGTCTCTATTCGACAGATTGGCCGAAGGAGCAACAGAATGGTTGCATGAACAAATAAGAAAAGAGTATTGGGGATATGCTAAAAACGAAGAAATAACCATTCCAGCAATGTTTGCTATGAAGTACTCTGGTATCAGACCAGCTGTAGGCTATCCGTCAATACCTGACCAATCCATCAATTTTGATTTGCACAATAAGCTACTAAAATCGGACGAGATAAACATATCGCTTACCGAAAATGGACTAATGAGTCCCAATGCATCAGTATCAGGTTTAATCTTTGCCCATCCCAATGCAAAATACTTTGCTGTAGGTCCAATATCTGATGAGCAAACAAAAGAGTACATGCAACGTAGAGGAATGGAAACACAATTGGCTAAAAAGTTCTTGGCAAACAATATTTAGTTGTTTAGTAAAATAGAAAATAGATATGAGAAGTTTCGGAAGTGACAACAATTCGGGGGTACATCCACGCATCATGGATGCCATTGTAGAAAGCAACACCAATCATGCCATTGGATATGGCGACGACAAATGGACACGCAAAGCTGAACAAACAATGCAAGCATTACTTGAAAACAATGCTATTAATCCCTATTTTGTATTCAATGGAACTGGGGCAAACGTAATAGCTTTGCAAGCTTGTGTCTCCTCCTTCCACAGCATCATTTGTGCTACAACTGCCCACATAGCAGTGGATGAATGTGGTGCTCCCACTAAACTCACAGGCTCTGTACTGAAAGAGATTCCCACTACGGATGGCAAACTCACACCAGAGTTGGTAGCTACCCAATTGCATGGGTTTGGCGAACCACATCACTCGCAACCCAAGGTGATTGCGATATCGCAAACTACAGAGCTGGGCACACTCTACACACCCCAAGAGATAAAAGCATTGGCAGATTTGGCACACCAACACGACATGTATCTCTTTATGGATGGTACACGCTTGCCTAATGCTTGCGCTATAACCAATTGCACTCTGAAAGAGATGACAACAGATTGCGGGGTAGATATATTCACTTTAGGTGGAACAAAGAATGGTTTGATGATGGGTGAAGTGTTGGTTGCCTTACAATCTGAACTTGAAAAGAATTTAAAGTTCTACCGCAAACAGACAACTCAGCTCTACTCAAAAATGCGTTTTCTATCTGCTCAATTCATTCCTTACTTGAGCGAAAATATATGGTTAGAAAATGCACAAAAATCAAATACTGCAGCACAGCTATTAGCAAGTGAAATGAAAAAAATTGGTTGCATAGAAATTACTCAAAAAGTAGAGTCTAATGCTATCTTTTTTATTTTACCCAAAGAGATATCTGATAAACTACGAGAACACTATTTCTTTTATGATTGGGACGTTGCGCGTAACGAAATGAGATTGGTTTGCTCTTGGGATACAACAGAGAATGATATCAGAGAGTTTATTGCTTATCTTAAGACATTAATAACTTAATAATTTATATAAATGTTCGATTTTCTAGACACTTATCCCTACCTACTTCCTTTTATAATATTCTTTGGAAGAATTATTGATGTTTCGTTAGGAACACTCCGAATAATTTTTGTTTCGAAAGGAGAAAGATTAAAAGCTCCAATAGTCGGATTTTTCGAGATTTTAATTTGGGTTGTCATTATATCTCAGGTTTTTTCACGTGATGACAGTATGATAGCCTATCTCTCTTATGCTGCAGGGTATGCTGCAGGTAACTATGTAGGCATACTAATCGAAAAACGAATTGCCTTTGGTGTTATCCTTTGCAGGGTTTATACAAACAAGTCTGGCACTAAACTTTTAAAACTTTTCACCTTGAATGGTTTTGGTGCAACCATGACACATGGTACAGGTTCGGTAAATGAAGTAGATATTGTTGAGACAATATTAGATAGGAAGCATCTTAAAAGAGTGTCTAAAATTGTTTTATCGTTCGACAAAGATGCATTTTATGTTATAGAGGACATTCGTACCAGATCAAGAGGAGTATTCCCAAAATCTCAAAATCTATTGAGGCGATGGCGACCAGGTAAGTAGTCGAAACTTTATATAATTAAGTATCTACACTGTTTTGCTTTCTTTGTTATTGCGTAAATAAGCTGGTATTACTCCAAGATCTGAAGAGAAAAGATGAGATGTCTATTTTTTCAGTATCAATAATCTATAGATTCACAAATTGCAATCATAGGGAATCTTTCCTTCCGATTAAAAACATTTTCTATGCGTCGGAAACGATTTTCAACAGTTGTTCGCCCAATCCGACGCGATGGAAATGTTTTGGAACAGTTGAAACATCTTTTATTCAGAAACAAAATTATCCCATTACAGACTGCACCAATTAACGATTAGATGTGTGGCGTAGTAAAAACATCAAGAGCATAGCCAGAAAAACTGACTTTTACGCTGCCCAAAGTCATTACCATCCATGCTTTCTATAAAAAGAAGCAAAAGTAGTTAGTTGGTGGTTATTGTCCACTTGCATCTTATCACAAATCAGGCCAAGCCTCCAAATCCACATCCTTCTCCACCACATTCTCAATACTGTCGGGCAGGTTATGGAAGAAGTCTATCCCTGTCAACTCTTCCAACTCTTCAACAGAGAGGGCATAATCATGCAAGCTGTAGGGTTGAGGATGTGCTCTATGTTCAAACCAAAAAGCAATAGAATTGTAAATAGATCCTTTTTTGGCTAACAAAGCCATAAAATAGTATTTAGGAATTACAATTTTGCTATCCCCTATTGTGCCCATTACTTGATGGGATGCAATTGTTCCACCTTTTACCACATAAAGCGTATCTCTAATGGCACTCAAAGCTCCCCAACCTTGCACTTTATTTTCAAGGCTTGCCCATATCCCACCATTGAAGCTATTTATCTGTGGACTCATATTAGAATAATAGAATGTCTGCTCGTTGGCAGGTATAGAATACAATCTGTCGGCAGAAGCCACCAAGTGCCCCCTATCATACCCAGAACCACGAAAATCTAAAGCATTATCGGTATATTCCAAAAGATGTGGATCGGTGGACCATGCATTACTTCGTTTCGTATTTACCTCTGATGTTTTATCGTAAAACGTAAACGCAACCCAACGTGTATGGTTCGAAGCATAGTTATACTCCATGCTATAGTTCCTTGTTCTATCTCCTACATTGTCCTCAGTATAGTGTACCACAAAGGCAGCCTTATTTACATGAAATTCTTTTGACAAGCGAGGAATTTCTATTCTTACACTGTCTTCAAGTGAATTGGAAGGTACCAATTCAATTAAATCTTCTTCGGTCTCTACTATGTCTTTAACATACTCTTCTTGCGTAAAAGTTACAATCTTCTTCTCTTTACCAGCATATACAGTGAGCCTACCCGTTCTATCATATCCATCATTCTCCTCTACTTCCACAACAACAGTTTTCACCCCTTCCCCTTCGGTAGATGAAAGCGAGTACCACGAATGTATATCAGGCTTTTCTATTCTCCATTTTTTGTTTGTATAAATTCTAAGAGTATACTCTCCTCTACGTCCTTCCAGCTTTTTGCCCTTATACACTAACTCCACATTAAGTCGTTTAGATGGAGCATTAGAAGTTCCCCTACAAGTATAGAAAAACAAAAGAACTAAAAGTATAATTGATAAACCGAGAATAATTTTTTTCATCATGATAATTCAGATACGTTCTTAAACAGTTTAATTCATAGTATGACTTCCCAAATAATCTGATGTGTCCATTGGATATACTATCCATTCAGTGCCCAAGGTTGGGAATCCATTTTTTGGATTCTTTTTAATTCCTCTCCGCACCGATGGCTTTCTTACTAAAGTTCTATCTTTAGTACTCACAAAAAAATCAAATGGCACTGTCCATTCTTTACCAGGATCTTCACCAATACACCCAATAATGTCAAGATAAGCCTTAGTTGAAACTTTCACTAATGCTACAGCATCATTTCCATTAAAGTTAAGAGCATTTGATTCAAAAGTATCTCCATTATATAGTGTAGCTTTAGGGTTTTCAAGTACCAACACCTCTCCGCTATTCAAAACACCATCAAGCTCTTGTTTATACTTAGCAATAGATTGACCATTAATATATACTTCTACCATATAATCCGATAAATCTACCGCCTCACCTGTTCCATTATATATCTCCAAGTATTTATTATAACTGCTTCCCTCTATATATTCAGAAAAGAATAAATCTGTTGCAACATTGCTAATTTGCTCTATCTCCTTTTGAATTACCTCTACAGTTTCAACTACTTCACCATTGGTAATGATAATTGAAGTTTTTCTCTCTTCACCTCCATTTTCATTTGCTGCTATTGTTACCTTACCATCATTAACTCCATTTGTAGGAGTAATAGACAACCATGTTGCATCAGACAGTGCTACCCAATTTACATTAGCAGAGATAGTGATAATTTGCTCTCCACCTTTCCCATCAAAAGTAACCTTATCCTTGCTGATTGTAATGAAAGAGGTAGATGTATCGAAACGAGTGCCTCTCATATCCTCTAAGTCATCCATTGATCTTATTAACAGATGCGGCATGCTGTTAATACTTGTAACTGCAACAATTGAACCCATCCCCTCTTTCACTCTTTGACCCGCAAAGTGTGCCTCTTCCTTAGTATAAACTTGAATTTCTTTGCCTGCATTATCAATAATAAATGGGTTGTCAACATATCTAGCTTCAATCTCCCTAAACTGTACATTTTCTATTCTAACCAACTGAGATTGATACTTACCAGCTAATAGCTCGTCAACTGTGACTACTTTGGGTTGCAAGGGAGTAAATAATTCTTCATCAATTATCTCTACAGCTTTTGTAGTAAGCGTATTATCATATCCAATTTGCAACAATTCATTCTCTATTTTAGCTTTTAAGCCTTTCATCTGCACTTTTACTGTAGCACCAATAGGCACATAAGTCAACACTTTCTCCTTATCTGAAAAAAATAATGATATACCTGCT
This sequence comes from uncultured Dysgonomonadaceae bacterium, assembly GCA_964640575.1. GTDB lineage: Bacteria > Bacteroidota > Bacteroidia > Bacteroidales > Dysgonomonadaceae > UBA2632. The sequence goes on along the minus strand of CAZXGV010000028.1, from coordinate 1,515 downwards.
GTTTCATCTGCTAGATAGACTACGTTGTCAGCCATGTTTCCATTAAATGCGTTTAATATTACCTCTCCTTCTATATAGTTATCTTCTGTGTATATTTCGCTATCTTTAAGCTTAACTCTTAATTCAGCAACACTTATTTTACTCTCATCAAGGGGAAGCTCATCTTGCTCGAATCGTGTTAAAATATCATCACTCATCTCGTTCACATCATCTAAATTGCGAATTTGAAGTTCCCAATTGTTTTTGCATAGTGACACTATTCCTACTATAGTACCTTTACCCGCGGGCAATGGTTGACTTCTAAAACTAGCATTTTTTGTTGTTTTCACATTAATAGTAGCACCATTAGCACTCTCTAATATACGAGTGGTAGCATTTCCTTCACCTCCATAGTAATTGAGACCTTCATAATCTTTAAACTGAACATTTTTAATTTTCACAAGCGTCCCATCATAAATCTCACTCTCTATTTCTTCAATCTTAAGCTCTTTTGGAGCAATTGTTATATTTTGATTTGCAACCTCTGCATTTTTGTTCGAGAAAACTAACTGAAAGATTCCAGCATAATCATAATAATGAAATTTTGCATCTTTAAGATTAATAATCAACTCATCTCCCAAATGATACATATTTTCAGCCTGTGTCACTCGAAAAGCTAATCCATTACCATTTTCGTCTTGCATAAAACCATCTCTTTTTGATGAACGGTTTGAACCTATTCTATCCGAAATAACAACAGCTTTTAGCATCAACGGCTTATCAAATGTCATTTCATTTTGCCCGTTGTCTTCGTACATAGAGCGAACATCTTTGATAGTAATATATTCATTAGTAGAAACATCTTTATCATCCTCACCATCCTTACCTTTTTGTATAATAGTTATAGCTTTATCTATAGATGAAGCTGTAATAATAAATGATGCTTCGCGAGAACTCCCTTCGTTTTTCTTTACATTAATGGTGAATTGTGTCACTTCTTTAGACCCAATTGTAGGATTAATATTTATCCAGTCGACACCATTTTCAAGTTTAACACTCCAATTACTATTACATTCAATTTTGAAAGTTCTAATACCTCCATCACTTTCAAATACAATTCCTTCTTCATTAATAATTAGTAATTTAGAGCTCAGTAAACTGTCATCTACAGTCATACAAGTAGTAAGTATAAGCAAAAATGCGATACATGAAAAAAATAACAAAGATGTATCTCTTCGACAATGGTGCTTCTGAGTTATCATGATTATGTGTGTTAAGTTATCAATGAGTAACCATTTAAAAATAAAATAGTTGATTGTGCAATAAGATAATTACGATTTGTTAAATTAGAAATATGTCAACAATACTAAATTACAACTATTTTCTTGAAAACAATATATTTTTACAATAAAATCAACTATTCCCCGTAGTAGAGAGATAAAAAGGGGATCTAGGAGATGTTTTGGTATAATCTAGGTCATTTGCTCCTCCATTAACGCAAAAAAGCCCGTTCAAAATAAATTGAACGGGCTTTTC
>CAZXGV010000027.1:0-19984 GCA_964640575.1 uncultured Dysgonomonadaceae bacterium | reverse complement strand
GCTGTTGTCTGTATAAATAACGGTTAAATTTTACGTTATTCTTATATGTTTTGGGCAAAGGAATTCATGACAAATCTCTCTTACTTCTTAACTCTCTCTTACTTCTTAGTTTATTTGACTCCCTGGTTTAACTTCACTCCCTGGTTCAATCAGCGACAATGTCCCATCCGCATTTTCAGCAGATAGTATCATTCCTTCAGACATTATTCCGCGCATTTTGCGTGGTGCAAGATTGGCGATAAAGCAAACCTGCTTGCCAACAAGCTCTTCGGGGTTGGGGTAAAACTCTGCTATGCCCGAAAGGATGGTGCGTTTGCCAATTCCATCGTCGAGGAGGAAGCGAAGTAGCTTGTCTGTCTTGGGTACACGCTCGCACTCCAATACGGTTGCTACACGCAAATCCAGTTTGGTGAAATCGTCAAATGCAATCTCAGGTTTAATTGGCTCTGCCTTATATTCATTTAGTTCGTTTGCCTTTTTTGTGTCCATTAGTTTCTGTAGTTGTTGTTCGATCACGTCATCTTCAATCTTTTCGAAGAGCAGTTCCGATTTACTCAACTCATGTCCAGCAGGGAGAAGGTCCATATCGCCCAATTGATTCCACGACAACGTATCGATGTTCAAGAATTGTTTGATTTTCTCTATCGAGAACGGCAAGAAGGGTGCAAAGACAATCGCTAAGTTGGCAGTAATTTGTAACGAGATATTCAAAATGGTAGCAGTCCGCTCCATATCTGTTTTCAAAGTCTTCCAAGGCTCTGTGTCTGCCAAGTATTTGTTGCCGATGCGTGCCAAATTCATGGCATCTTTTAGAGCTTCTCTAAATTTGAATTGGTCTAAATGACTCTCTATTGTCTCTTTTAGACTATTAAAGTGGTCGATTGTCTCTTTGTCATAATCCGTCAATTCGCCACATTCTGGTACTTTGTTGTCGAAATACTTTTGGGTGAGAACGAGTGCTCGGTTGATGAAATTCCCTAAAATAGCCACCAATTCATTGTTATTGCGCGCCTGAAAGTCTTTCCACAAGAAGTCATTGTCCTTCGTTTCGGGTGCATTGGCTGTCAATACGTAGCGCAACACATCTTGCTTGCCTGGAAAGTCCTTCAGGTATTCGTGTAGCCACACTGCCCAATTGCGTGAAGTAGATATTTTGTCGCCCTCGAGGTTCATAAATTCGTTGGCAGGAACATTTTCGGGCAGATTAAACGAACCTTCTGCTTTCAACATGGCGGGAAATACAATACAGTGAAACACAATATTGTCTTTGCCAATGAAGTGAATCATTTTTGTCTCTTCGTCTTTCCACCATTTCTCCCAATCGTGGGGCAGTAGCTCTTTCGTGTTCGAGATGTAGCCAATTGGCGCATCAAACCACACGTACAACACTTTTCCCTCGCCCCCTTCAACTGGAACGGGTACTCCCCAATTCAAGTCGCGACTTACTGCGCGCGGTTGCAACCCTTGATCCAACCAAGACTTGCATTGTCCATACACATTGCTTTTCCACTCTTTGTGATCTTCCAAAATCCATTGACGCAACCACTCTTCGTGTTTGTCTAATGGCAAATACCAATGTTTTGTTTTGCGGCGTATTGGTATAGCTCCACTCAGAGCAGACTTTGGATTGATAAGATCGGTAGCATTAAGCGATGTTCCACAGCTTTCGCATTGGTCGCCATAAGCCCCTTCGCTTTTGCAATGAGGACAAGTGCCTGTAATGTATCGGTCGGCTAGAAACTGTTGTGCTTCTTCGTCATAATACTGTTCGGTGTCTTGTTCAATAAACTCTCCTTTGTCATAGAGTTTTTGAAAGAAGTCCGAAGCTGTTTGTTTGTGTATGTCCGATGTTGTGCGCGAATACACATCGAAAGTGATACCAAACTCTTCAAACGAATCTTTGATTAATGTGTGGTATCGATCCACAATATCTTGGGGCGTCACACCCTCTTGTCGTGCAGTAATAGTAATAGGGATACCGTGTTCGTCCGAACCTCCGATGTGAAGAACTTCATCGCCTTTTAGTCGCAAGTAGCGCGTATAGATATCGGCAGGAACATACACTCCTGCAAGGTGTCCGATGTGAATAGGTCCGTTGGCGTAAGGTAGTGCCGATGTGACAAGTGTGCGTTTGAATTGTTTTGACATAATTATTGATTGCGAATTACAAATCGATGCCATGGGCAGCGAATAGGTGTGAAATGAATTACGACTCTATTGAGTTTGTTTTTAGTATTTAAGATGCAAAGATACAAATTTAGCATCATTGTGAGGTTATCCGTTTATGAAATTCTAAAACTTGCAGACTATTTCTTTAGTAGAAAGATAAAGAATATAACTATGGATTATAAATAAGAAAAACGGAGTGAGAGTAGTTGATAAGTCGGCTATCTTTTCTTTTCAAAGAAAGTTTTCATCAGTTCAGCACACTCATCTGCCAAGACTCCGTAGCCAACTTCTGTCTTTGGGTGCAAGACTTTTGTTGAAAATTTGGTGTATCCTCTCTTCTCATCCGAAGCTCCATACACAATGCGTTGCAGTTGTGCCCATCCCAATGCACCTGCACACATAGGGCAGGGTTCGATGGTAACATATAGGGTGCATTCGTCCAAATATTTCCCACCCAGCACATTGGCAGCGGCTGTTATTGCTTGCATTTCGGCGTGAGCTGTCACATCGTTGAGGGTTTCGGTTAGGTTGTGAGCGCGTGCTATTATTCGGTCGTTACAAACGACTACCGCTCCAATAGGCACTTCATCTTTTTCAAACGCTAACTTTGCTTCGGAGAGGGCTTGTTTCATAAAATAGGTATCGTCGAACATAGTTGTGTGGGTTATTGGTGTTTGCTTTTTTACTTTTCTTGTTTCTGTTTTGTTTTTTCTCGCAAAGACGCTAAGGCGCAAAGGGGGTGTTGATGTTTCATTTCTTGTTCTTCAATCTGCTTCAATATAAGCTTCTTGCGTCTTTGCGAGAAAAAAGAATGCACGCAAAAAACTTACCTCCGCATCTCATTCTCATTAAAAAGCGTAGGATAATCCTCTTCAAAAGTTTTCAAAATATGAGCAATCATCAGCTCACGAAACCAGCGAGAACGGTTGTTTATTTTGTACTTCTTGAGGTAGAATTCAATTAATGCATACTCTTTCTCGTTTACCAGGCAGTCTATTCTTTTAGTTCGAAGTCGTCCGTTGGCAGTAAGATTCTCTTTATTTACTTTCTTCATCATTGTTTTCAATCACGCCCTAATTGTTGGGGCAATTAGACAAAACTGCAGGTAATCTAATGCAAAAAGCAAGTTAGAAACCTACCCGCTTACAAAAAAACGAAAAATTTTCGCTTAAATAAAGTATTCTTCCCTATAATTTGTATTTTTACACGATAAGTCAACACTAAAATTGATATTACTTGCGTTTGGAGCTATGGCACGACACAACGAACTGGGAAAGAAAGGTGAACAAGCAGCAGCTAACTTCATGAAAAATGAAGGCTACAACGTATTGAAACGAAACTGGAGAATGTATCGTCACGAAATTGATATTGTGGCTGAAGACGAAGAGTATATTATCTTTGTTGAAGTGAAAACCCGCACATCGCGCCAATGGGGAAACCCCGAAGACTTTATTGGCAAGGCTAAAATTCGACGTATTGTTGAGGCAGCTGATTTATACTTGCAAATCAACGATATTGAAAAACCAGCACGGTTTGATATTATTTCTGCAGTGTGGGATGGGCAGGCTTTCGAAATAGAGCATATTGACGATGCGTTCCTATCGCCTCTTTTTTAGCAGCTATAAGTCTGTTTGGGTTGACGCGATTTTAGGGGTATAACATCTCTTTATGATATGAATATTGAGGAACTATATGATTACTGTATCGGCATTCCTGGAGTAGAGGCAACATTTCCATTTGATGACGTGACATTGGTATTGAAGTTGATGGGAAAGATGATTGCATTGATTCCGCTGGATGCAGAGGTGAAGTCGATATCGCTTAAATGCGATGCTGAGAAAGCAATTACACTGCGACAACGATACAAAAGTGTGCAAGCTGCTTATCATATGCCTAAGAAGTATTGGAACTCCATTGAGCTTTCGGGCGATATGCCTGATGAAGAGTTGAAGCAGTGGATTCATCACTCAATTGAAGAAGTGTTGAAGAAAATGACAAAGAAACAGCAAGAGGAGTATTATGGAAAAGTGGATGAATGACAGGCTTATTGTAAAGCTGGACGAGACATCTTCCACTAACTTTGAGTTGAAACAGCTACAGCACAAGAACCCTTTGCCAGAAGGGTCGATAGTAATGACTGATTTTCAAACAGCGGGAAGAGGGCATGCAGGCAACTCTTGGTCGTCAGAGAGGGGGAAGAATTTATTGTTTAGCTTTCTACTCTATCCGCATTGTGTGAAAGCAAGGAGCCAGTTTATTATATCGCGCATTGTGTCGTTGGCAATCATAAAGGTGTTGCAGCACTACACAGATAACATAACCATTAAATGGCCCAATGATATCTATTGGAATAATAAAAAGATTGCCGGCATTTTGATTGAGAATAGTTTAGCAGGACAACATATCGATTATACCATCATTGGTGTTGGGCTGAATGTGAACGAAGATAAGTTTCCAAAGCATTTGCCAAACCCTGTTTCTTTGAAACAGATAACAATGAATGAGTATAGTAGAGATGAATTGTTAGCAGCATTTTATCGTGAGTTCTTTTTTCTTTATCGCCGTTTACAAAACAGCGAGGTCTCAAGGTTAGAAAGTGAATATATGTTCCATTTGTACCGTAAAAACGGTGTTCATTGGTTTGCAGATGAGCGAGGACGCTTCGAAGCCTCTATTAAAACAGTGATGTCATCTGGACACTTAGTTTTGATTACGCATCCCGACAGGGAAGAGCGGATTTACAGCTTTAAAGAGGTCTCCTTCGAGATATAGAGTGTCGCAGATGGAGACTCAACTAACAATATCGTTGCTTTTTAGAACAACTCATGACTAAGTATTCTATTATATGAATTTTTATTAATATTTTTGCGAGGATTATTTACCAGAAAATATATTTTTATGACACAGTATAAGCGAGTTCTACTAAAACTGAGTGGAGAGTCACTCATGGGAGATAAACAATACGGGATTGATGAAAACAGATTGGATGACTATGCCCGACAAATAAAAGAAATTACTGACATGGGTGTTCAAGTAGGCATCGTAATAGGTGGAGGGAATATCTTTCGCGGATTAAGCGGTGCTGCTAAAGGCTTTGATAGAGTAAAGGGCGATCAAATGGGTATGCTTGCCACAGTTATTAATAGTCAAGCTTTGAGTTCATCACTCTCAGCTATTGGTCAAGATAATCAAGTTTATACAGCTATTAGGATGGAGCCGATTGGTGAGTATTACACCAAATGGAGAGCCATTGAAACACTTGAAAAAGGAGGTGTTGCAATTATTTCAGGTGGAACGGGTAATCCTTTTTTCACAACCGACACGGCTTCTGTACTCCGTGCCGTTGAAATTGAAGCTGATGTATTTTTTAAAGGTACTCGAGTGGATGGTATTTATACTGCCGATCCCGAAAAGGATGCCACTGCCACTAAGTTTGATGAGATTTCATTTGATGAGATATATAATCGCAATCTTAAGATAATGGATTTGACTGCCACCACTATGTGTAAAGAGAATAACTTGCCGCTCGTGGTATTTGATATGGATACTATTGGTAATTTAAAAAAAGTAATCATGGGCGAGAATATTGGAACACGTGTTCATCCTACCAATAACACGAAGTAAAGTTGAATTTTTAGTTTTTATTGTCAATTATATTACCTATTTTTGTTTACAACACATAAAAATATATTCTTATGATAGATCTTCAAGTTTTAGAAAAAGAAATAGAAGAGAAAATGCAGGCTACGCTTGAGTTTCTCGAAGTTGCATTGTCACGCGTTAGAGCGGGCAGAGCGAATGTGCGAATTTTGGACGGTGTGATGGTTGAATATTATGGAACCATGGCGCCACTTACTAATGTTGCCACAGTTTCAACGCCAGATGCAAGGTCAATTGTGATTCAACCATGGGAAAAAACCATGCTAAAGCCAATTGAGAAAGCAATTATCAATTCAGATGTGGGTATAACTCCCGAAAATAACGGAGACGTAATTCGTTTGGGTATTCCTCCACTCACAGAAGACAGACGTAAGCAGCTTGTGAAACAAATAAAACAAGAAGCTGAAGATGCAAAAATTAGCATTCGTAATTTCCGTCGCGAAGGGATTGATTCCATCAAGAAGGCTGTGAAAGATGGCTTGCCAGAAGATACAGGTAAAAATGCGGAAGACTCTTACCAAAAACTGCACGATAAATACATCAAACAGATTGATGAAACTTTCGAAGTAAAAGAAAAGGAAATCCTTACAGTATAACAACTGATAAAGTGGAAAGAAACTTTTTCTTTCCCTTTTTATATTTTAGTGTATGAAAGGATTGGTGATTAAGAATACGGGCAATGCATATATTGTTCGCACCGAGGATGGATTGGACATTGAGTGCAAGGTTAAAGGCAGTTTTCGATTAAAAGGAATTCGCAGTACCAGTCCTGTGGTGGTGGGAGATCATGTGAGAGTTGATTTTAATCCTGACAACACAAACATATCTTACATCACTGAAATATTTGATCGCAAAAATTATATTGTCCGACGTGCTTCTAATTTGTCTAAATTGGCTCATATATTAGCAGCCAATATTGATCAAGCACTGCTATTTATTACTGTGAAATCGCCCGAGACTACCACTGTTTTCATAGATCGATTTTTGATTACAGCCGAAGCATACAGTGTTCCAGTTTATCTTGTGTTCAACAAGATTGACTTGTACGATGAGGATGATATGGATTATGTTGATGCACTTATCAATCTATACGAAACCATCGGGTATTCGTGTCTAAAAGCCTCATTAATCGAAATGATTGGTGTACAAGAGCTGGCAGATATCATGAAAAACAAAGTAACTTTATTGGCAGGACATTCGGGTGTTGGTAAATCACTGTTTATAAATGTTGTTACAGGCGATGATAATAAACGAAAAGTGGGAGATATTTCCACCTTTCATCAAAGAGGACGACACACAACAACTTACTCCGAAATGATTGAGATTGAAGATGGAGGGTTTATAATTGACACTCCTGGCATTAAAGGTTTCGGCACAGTTGATATGACAGAAGAAGAAGTGTCGCATTATTTTCCCGAGATATTCAAGTTTTCTCACAAGTGTTATTATAACAACTGTATGCACATCAACGAGCCCAATTGTGCGGTGTTGGAAGCAGTCGAAAACCATTATATAAGTGATAGCCGATACCATTCTTATCTCAACATTTTAGAAGACATTGAAGGGGGAAAGTATCGTTAAAGAACAAAGATATGTATCATATCCTTTTTCGCATTGCAGAAATAGTATATCTAATTACAGCAGTTGGGGTTATCATTGTAATTATTTCAGAAAATAGAAACCCTATCAAAACCATTACATGGATAATGGTATTGATATTTCTTCCCATTATCGGACTGATTATATATGCATTCTTTGGTCAGGATTACACCAAGCGACGTCGCACTATTTCCAAAAGGATGTACTCAAAGATAAAGACACGTCCACTTGCAGAACTCAACACTTCCGAATTAATTCAATATCCTGCTCTCCATATAGATCTTATAAAATTATTGCGCAATGCAAATCAAGCTCATCTCTTAGATGGAAGCTCAGTAGAGTTTTTTGTTGCTGGTAGAGATAAGTTTGATGCCCTTTTTCGAGATATTGATAAAGCTACCCAGCACATTCACATAGAATATTACATTTGGGATGATGATGTTGTAGGGAATATTCTAAAAGGTTTGCTGATAAAGAAATCTGCTCAAGGTGTGAAGATCAGAATAATTGTTGATGCGGTAGGTTCGTGGAGAGTGAAAGAGAAGTTTTACGAGCAAATGCGTTCAGCTGGTATAGAGGTAGAGGAGTTTATGAAAGTAAAGTTTCCTATGCTTACTTCGCATGCCAATTACCGTAACCATCGAAAGATTGTAGTGATTGATGGTAAGATAGGATATATAGGCGGAATGAATGTGGCTGATAGGTATATAAATGGACCACCTTGGGGAAACTGGAGAGATACACATATACGCATAGAAGGAAAAGGTGTGCAGGGGCTTCAATCAGTTTTCTTGATAGATTGGTTTATGGTAAGCAAGTCACTTATTACAGCTCGAAAATATTTTCCACCTCTTGAGAGTTATGGAGATAATTTAATGCAAATTGTGAGTAGTGGACCCTATAGCGCAGCACGTGAAATAATGCGAGGGTTCTTGCAAGCAATATTTAATGCTAAATCTTATATATATATACAAACACCTTACTTTATTCCTCCCGATAGTTTGTTTGAGGCTCTTATTTCAGCAACTATACGAGGAGTTGATGTTAGATTGATGGTGCCACGAAGATCTGATTCGTTGTTGGTGCAACTTGCATCCAGGTCATATTTTAAAAGATTAATGATGGCTGGGGTGAAGATTTATTTTTATGAACCAGGTTTTATGCATTCCAAACTCACTGTCATTGATGATTCGTTGACATTAATTGGGTCTGCTAATTTCGATGTTCGTAGTTTTGAACAAAATCTAGAAGTTGAGGCGTTTATCTATAATGAAGCGACAGCAGTACGAGGTAGAGAAATTTTTATAGAAGATCAGAAAAACTCAACTGCTATTGTATTGCGTGAATGGATAAAACGTCCTGTTTGGATGCGCTTCAAAGAGTCGTTTATTCGTTTATTTACACCTTTGCTATAATTTTTGATATGAAAAGAGTTTTTTTAATTGGTTACATGGGTGTGGGTAAAACTACGATAGGTAAACTATTGAGTAGAGAATTAGATGTTGAGTTCATTGATTTGGATAAACAGATAGAAAACAGATATCGAAAGACAATAGAAGAGATATTCTCTGAAGAGGGAGAAGATAAATTCAGAATTATAGAACGCGAAATGTTGCGGGAGGTAGCATCATTTCAAAATGTATTGATCTCTACTGGAGGGGGTACACCTTGTTTCTTTGATAACATGGAGGTGATGAACAGACAAGGCATTACGGTTTATGTGAAAGCAACGGTAGATCAATTGGTGTCACGTTTATTGGCTTCAAAAAATGTTAGACCCATTATTCACAATAAATCTCCCGAAGAGTTGAAAAGGTTCGTTACAGAACATCTGGCACAACGCGAAAATTATTATGCAAAAGCAAAGCTGACTTACCAAACGGATCGTTTGGTATCGCAAGTACATGTAAAAGAAAGTGTGAAAGCTATTAAAACAATGCTCCAAATAAAGTCAACTAAAAAATAGAACTACTTAAAACTACTTCTCTAAAATGATATATCCACCGCTTAAAACTACATCTTTTGTTGTTAGAGAATTTTTGTTGAAAGTCAACAAATCACGTTCAGTATTGACGATTGGTATCCCTAAAGAGAATGAAAGATTCGAAAAACGTCTTGCGCTTACACCCGAAACTGTTTCCCTGTTGGTTGACGAAGGGCACAAGGTTATTGTTGAGACAGGTGCAGGGCTTCCCATCAACTACTCTGACAACTATTACTCTGAGTCGGGTGCACATATTGTGGATTCGCGTGCTCAAGTTTTAGAAGCAAGTTTAATCTTAAAAATATCGCCTCCTACTTTGCAAGAAGTAAAAATGATGCGTCCTCGTGCCACAGTTTTTTCTTTTTTGCAGCAACCTTTGTTGTCATCAAGAGTGTTGGAGGCAATGGCTGAGAAAAAAATTAATGCATTAGCCTACGATTTGATGTACAACGATGAGGGGGCATCACCTTTTGTTACTGCTATTTCTGAAATTGAGGGTGCTGCAGCTATCACACTTGCGGCTGAATTAATGAGCAATGCCAATGGTGGCAAAGGCATCTTGATGGGAGGTGTGCCAGGTGTATCTCCAACCAAAGTTGTTATTTTTGGTGCTGATGTTGCGGGCACTATTGCTGCTCGTGCTGCATTGGGTTTGGGTGCTATGGTAAATGTTTTCGACAATGATGTTAGCAAGCTCAGGTTGATGGAGCATACTCTTGGTCAATCGATTTTTACTTCAACTTTGCAGCCCAATGTTATGAGAAATTCTTTTCATTCTGCGGATGTGCTGATTGGAGCAATGGAATATATTAATAAACCGCATCGTGACATAATATCGGCAGATTTGATAAGAGAATTGAAGCAAGGCGCTATTATCATAGATTTGCGCTTGGCACAAGGTGGCTGTTTCGAAACAACCATGGAAGCATGTATTCCTGGTGCTCCCACTATATTTGAAAAGCACGGAGTTCTCCATTTTTGTGAATTGAATATCAGTTCTCGAGTAGCGCGTACTGCTTCCATTGCATTGAGCAATATTTTTTCATCATTAACTATGAAAATGGCGAATGGTGGAGGAGTTGTTGGTCTTGCCCAAAGCGACCGAGGATTCTCTTCTGGTTTTTATATGTTTTCTGGTAGAATGGTGAATGCTTATGTAGCAAATCTATTTAATTTATCGGTCAATGATATTGGTTTGTTTTTGCCAGGATATTGATAATCTTGTCTGTTCTTTTATTCATTTATCTGCTTGTTATTCTTTTTTGAACTAAGTGAAACCAGAGAGTTAAGATGACTCCCTTAAAGATGGTAGTAGTGGTAATTGCCCACCACACACCCGTTACTCCCATTTGAGAGGCTAAAAACATAGCAAAAGGTATCCGAATAGCATTGAATGTCATGCTGATAATTGCAGGAGGAGCAGTTCTGCCAATTCCATTAAACATGCCTTGTGTAGTTAATTCCAGCATCATGAATATTTGGGAGATACCCAAAATAAGAAGATAATCGCCTCCAGCCATATACGCTTCTCGTTCGGGAACAAAAATAGAGAAAATGTCTGCCCCATAAAATATAAAGGCTCCGCTCAGAATCACTCCCAATGATAGCAAAAGTTTGAGTGTGAAAGCATAAGCTTTTTTTGCTCTGTCCATTCGATTTGCAGAGTAGTTTTGTGCCACATAGCTACCTAATGCTGTAGCAAACCCTTCAGAGGTGTTCCAGGTAAGTCCCTCTATTTGTCCACCAGTAGTTTGGCTGGTCACCCCCAAGTGTCCTCCATGAATAGAGGCAATGCGAACTAAATTCATATTGATAAGCGAGAAAAATATATTCATTGCTGCTACAGGAAAACCTAATTTGAATATATTTTTGGTGTAGCTCGATTTTAATGCGGTAAGGAATGGGAAATCCCCAAAAACACCTTGCCTTTTCTTCAGATGCCATATAAATAGAATAAGCACAATCAGTTGAGAAAAAGTAGTAGCAAGTGCAGCTCCACTTGATCCTAAAGCAGGAAACGGACCAAGTCCAAAGATTAGTAAAGGGTCAATAATTATGTTGAGGATAAGTCCAGTCGCATTATAATAAAAAGGGATATCACTTCGTCCCGAACCAACATAAATTCCAGAAAAGTTGAGAATCATAAATACCATGGGGATGCTGAACGAAATGATTCTTAAGTAATCTGCTGCTTCAGCAGAAATGGAGGGAGATAGCCTGAAAAAGTCAATAAACGGATAGGGCACTGATAGAAAAACGATGAAAAATAGTACACCAAATATAATAGCTATGGTTGTAGTATGCGATGCATAAATTGTTGCTTTGTCAAAGCGTTTGATGCCGATGGATTGTCCTATTGAAACTTCTGCACTTATTTTTGAAAACAATGCAATAGAGTGTATCATCCACATCAACATACCCATTGCTCCAACCGCTGCAACAGACTCGCTACCTAAACGGCCTACCCATGCAAGATCAATCAGGTTATAAGCCATCTGAATAAAACTTGTTGCCATCAGTGGCAAAGCGAGTTTTGTTAGTTGGCGCGAGATACTACCTGTAGTAAAGTCGCGGTGGCGGGCTTGATTTGTGTTTAGTGACACGTGTTTGTTTTGTAAAATGAGTTGATGAAAAAAGCAATCCTTTTTGGGAATTACTTAATCTATTTTTTGTTGCAAAGGTGTTTGCAGTCTTCTGTAGCAGGATTAATAAATAAAAACATCAGGAATGAGTTTTAAGAATCTGCGAGCGCAAAGGTACAATATTATTCTAAAAGTATCTCTCACTCTTTAAAAAACGGAGAGTTGATGGTCGCAAGTCTCTTTCTATATTTTCCTGCGAATAAATCAATTGCGCAATAATAAAAAAAACACCATAGAATCTTAATTCTACAGTGTTTTTAGGATAATCTCTGGAAGCTTCACTTACTTAAAAGTGAATCGTTTTCAACGAGAGCGAAAGACGGGACTCAAACCCGCGACCCTCAGCTTGGAAGGCTAATGCTCTATCAACTGAGCTACTTTCGCAAAAAAATAAAAAGTCTTTTTTTATTACAAAAGGATTAGTCTATGTATCTCTCATGTAGTGCAATCATATTTAATGCAGCAATTGCACAATCTTCGCCTTTGTTACCATGGCTGCCCCCAGCACGCGCTTCTGCTTGTTCTAAATTGTCGGTTGTGAGCACACCAAAAATAACAGGAGTGTCATATCTTAAGTTAAGTTCCGTAACACCTTGTGTGACACTGTCACACACATAGTCGAAATGGCGTGTTTCACCTTGTATAACACATCCTAAGGTTATAACAGCATGAGCCAATGTTTCTTCAACAAGCACTTTGGCACCAAATGTTAGCTCTACACTACCTGGAACATACTCAATAATTATATCATCCTCTGCCACTCCAGCTGCTATAAGCGTATCTATTGCGCCTTTTAGAAGACTCTCAGTTACTGGAGCATTCCATTCTGAAACAACAATACCTATTATTTTATTTTTTCCTGAAGGTAGTGGAGCTTTCTCTTTGCGTTTTTTCTCTAACAGTGTTGACATAAATCTTTAATACAATAAAAAGTTAATGGATTGTTATTTACTCAATTTTGCTTGCTCAATATACTTGTCTGCCTCTTGTCCTTCTTGAGAATTCAAATATTTCTTTTTAATCATTTGAAAAGTCTCAATGGCTTTGTCATAATTTTGTGCATGCAAGTAGGCAAGTCCCGCTTTTTTATAATATATAGGCGACAACATATTATCGTCTGCAGTTTTCGCAGCTTTTAGGAAGTGGTTGATAGCTTTGTCACTCTTATCCAAATTCATATATACATCCCCAATGGTTCCAGTAATGGCTGGAGTGATTAGTTTGTCTCCACCTTTGAATTTGTTTAAATAGTTGAGAGCTTTTTCATTATCGCCAAGGCGACTGTATGATATGCCTGCATAAGCTTTCGCTAAATCTGCTGTCTTTGTTCCACCGAATTGATTCATTACTTCTTCAAATCCAATGTAATCATTGCCATCGCCAAAAAGCGCAAGAGAATCCTGTTGGTTCTCAAAATAGCGTTCACCTTTATATATGGCGGCTTGAGCTTTTTCATTCTTGGGTTTCATGTATAAGTTGTGGTAAGCTAAAATAGCCAACACTACAACTACAACAACACCTAAACCAATCATGATGGCATTTTGGTTTTTTTCTATAAATTGCTCTGAACTTGATAGGGCTTCACCTATATTTTCAAAGTTTTTATCAGCACGTGCTTCACTCTTTTTCTTCGACATTGTATATATAATAAAAAAGGTTTAAAATTAGAGATGCAAAAGTAACGGTTTTTAGCTGATAAATAAAATTTAATGGGCTGTTTTTTAAAGTTATTTGTGTGAGATTAATCTTTTGGCTAAGTTTGTAGTCTAATACATTACGAAAAACGTACTTTAAAATCATTTTAGAATAAATACAAATGAAAAAATTTTTATTCATAGTAGGCTTAGTTTCCATCTTTTTAGGAGTTAATGCACAGACAGAACAAATAGAAAATGTATTTACAACTGTTCCAGAAGTAAATGGAAAAGTTGTATTCCAGCAATTTATACACTCTCAGGGATTAAACGAAGACCAAAGTTATGCGTTGCTCTATAAATGGGGTAAGGACAACTATGCCGGCAATCCTCTTTTGTCAGGAATTAGATTTAATGAAAAAGAGAGGAGCGTGACGGTTAGTTCTAAAGTCGAATTGTTGCTTCCCGAAAACAAGGATGGAGTGAGACAGAAGATGATGATGAACTATCGTTTTGATGCAAATATAACAAGTGCAGGCTGCGTATTGATTGTACGCGATGTAGCCTATCAAAGCGTGAAAGAGAAGGGCAAGACCTTCTTTCCGAAACTTCTTGCCGCTGAGGATATGATAACTGATAGTGCAATTAATACAAACTCGGATGACCAAGAGTTCAAGACAAATTTGCGCAAGGGAACATTGTACTTCTTAAATGAACTTTATAACGAATTAAAAAAAGAATTGTCCGTATCAAATTAGCATTGAGATGAATAAATAATTGCTAATTCTTTGCTCAGAAATTATCTATATGAATTTTATTCGCCCAATTGTTTGGTAGATAAATAAAATATGGCTAATTTTGCGCTCCGATTTCGTGGAAAGAGTAGAATTAAAACGGAATATATAATATAACAACAGTAGAGGCATGGCCAAGATTTGTCAAATAACAGGAAAAAGAGCAATGGTTGGAAATAACGTTTCACATTCAAAAACTAAAACGAAACGTAAATTCAACGTAAACTTATTCAATAAAAAATTATATTGGGCGGAAGAGGAGTGCTGGATTGATCTTAAAGTTTCAGCAGCAGGTCTTCGCACCATTAATAAAATAGGGTTAGATGCGGCACTTAAAAAAGCAGCAGCTAAAGGATATCTTAATGCTTAATTGATAGGAGCACATTAATTATGGGAAAAAAAGCAAAAGGAAATAGAGTGCAAGTAATTTTAGAGTGCACAGAGCATAAAGAAAGTGGTATGCCGGGAACTTCACGTTATATTACGACGAAGAACCGCAAGAATACAACTCAACGCATGGAATTGAAAAAGTACAACCCAGTGTTGAAGAAAATGACAGTACATAAAGAAATTAAGTAAAAAAAGATAAACCATGGCAAAGAAATCAGTCGCAGGATTTCGCGATAAAACAAGTACATCAGGACGTAGTCATACGAAAGTGATTAAGATGATTAAATCAGAAACAGGATCTTACTCATTCCAAGAAGAAATGATACCTAACGACTTAGTTCAAGATTTTTTCAAAAAATAATCTAGAACTTTAAGGTTAATAATATATAAAAACATCCTTGCATCCTAATGCAGGGATTTTTTTTGTCTTCATTTTTGTAGCTTTGTCTATCAGCAATAAATATATTTTGGACTGCGAACAATGAAAGCAGACAGTTGTAAATTATATAATAGGTTATTGAAAATTCGTTAGTTATGGCACTATTTAATATTTTCTCGAAAGATAAAAAAGAAACACTGGACAAAGGTTTAGAGAAAACAAAAAGCAATATCTTCTCTAAACTCACTCGAGCCGTTGCCGGAAAATCTCAGGTAGATGAGAGTGTGTTGGATGAATTAGAAGAAGTTCTAATTTCCTCGGATGTTGGTGTGGAAACTACCATAAAGATAATTGATCGTATTGAAGAGCGTGTTGCGCGTGACAAGTATTTAAATACAGATGAACTCACCAATATATTGCGTGAAGAGATAGCATCGTTGTTGACCGACAGTAATACGACAGATGTGGAGGATTTTATGATTCCGCAAGGCAGGAAACCCTATGTTATCATGGTGGTTGGTGTGAATGGTGTTGGCAAAACAACTACTATTGGTAAATTAGCCCACCAATTTAAGAAAAAAGGATTATCAGTATATTTGGGTGCTGCCGATACTTTTAGGGCAGCTGCTGTAGAGCAAATACTTATTTGGGGCGAACGAGTGGGTGTACCTGTCATTCATCAAAAAATGGGTTCGGACCCCGCATCCGTTGCTTTTGATGCGATTAGTTCGGCTAAAGCAAAAAATGCTGATGTTGTTATAATTGACACTGCAGGAAGGCTTCACAACAAGGTTAGTTTAATGAACGAACTCACCAAGATAAAAAATGTGATGAGTAAGGTTGTACCCGATACCCCCGATGAGGTGTTATTGATTCTCGATGGGTCAACTGGACAAAATGCATTTGAACAAGCAAAACATTTTACGGCTGCTACAGAAGTAACCTCTATGGCAGTTACCAAATTAGATGGTACTGCCAAAGGTGGTGTAGTAATAGGAATTTCGGACCAGTTTAAGATTCCTGTCAAATACATTGGTCTTGGCGAGGGAGTAGAAGATTTACAGGTGTTTCGCAGGAAAGAGTTTGTTGACTCACTGTTTGGAGAATAATCAGAAATATATCGGATGATAAAAAATAGAGTAGATGTTGTAACGCTGGGTTGTTCCAAAAACTTAGTAGACTCGGAAATGCTGATGCGCCAGTTGCTTGCAAATGGTTATACTGTCGAGCACGATCCTGTTAATTCGCAAGGCGAAATAGCGATTATCAATACATGTGGTTTTATTGGTGATGCAAAGGAGGAGTCTATCAATATGATTCTATCGTTTGCTGAGCGAAAAAACAGTAGGAAGCTGAAGAAACTTTTGGTTATGGGATGCCTGTCGGAAAGGTATATGGAGGAGTTGGCAGTAGAGATACCTGAAGTGGATAAATACTATGGCAAATTTGAATGGAAAAAACTTATTGCAGACTTGGGGAAATCGTACAATAATGAACTTTCATTAGAGCGGATGCTCTCAACTCCCTCGCATTATGCGTATATTAAAATATCAGAAGGCTGCAATCGCACTTGTTCCTATTGTTCTATTCCTTTAATAACAGGATCGTATAAATCGCGGACAATAGAAGAAATAGAAGAAGAGGTGCACAACCTGGTTAAAAAGGGAGTAAAAGAATTCCAATTCATTGCACAAGATTTGACTTACTACGGGTTAGACATCTACAAAGAGATGAAAATAGCCGAGTTGGTAAAGCGTGTTTCTGATATTCCGGGAGTAGAATGGATAAGATTGCATTATGCCTACCCAGCTCATTTCCCAATGGATTTGCTACCTGTCATTCGCGACTGCGACAATGTTTGTAAATACCTTGATATTGCTTTGCAGCATATTAGTGATAATATGTTGAAGAAGATGCGTCGAAATATTTCGAAAAAGGAGACTATAGATTTAATACACAAGATAAGAGAAGAGGTTCCAGCAATTCATTTACGAACAACTATGATGGTAGGTCATCCAGGCGAAACCGAACAGGATTTTAATGAGTTACTCGAGTTTGTAAATGAAGTAAAATTTGAACGCTTGGGCGCATTTCCTTATTCTCATGAAGAAGACACTTTTTCAGACAAAAACTACACAGATCATATTACTCCTAAAGTGAAAGAAGAAAGATTGAGTAAATTGATGGAAGTGCAAGAGGAAATAGCACTTGCTGTGAATGAAGATAAAGTAGGACAAACGCTTAAAGTGATAATAGACAGTAAAACACCAGAATATTATATTGGCAGAACAGAATTCGACTCTCCTGATGTCGATTGTGAAGTGCTTATTGACAATGATGAGGATTTGACAATAGGCCAGTTCTACAACGTGAAAATAACCTCTGCAATGCCTTTCGATTTGATGGGCACTGTGATATAAACTTGAAAACCGTGTAAATTTAAAATAATGACAAACAAAGAACTTATTGCTGAACTTGCAGAACAATTGGGCTGGACACAAGTGAAAGTTTCTGAAGTTTTGGCACAAACCGTTGAACAACTCAATTCTAAATTAGCAGATAACGCTACAATAGCTATACCAGCATTTGGAGTGTTTCAGACTCGTAAAAGAGCAGAGCGCATTTCTGTTAACCCACAAACACAACAGCGATTCCTTGTTCCTCCCAAAATATCTGTTAACTTTAAACCCTCCACTGTTCTCAAAGAGAAGTATAAATAAGGAAATGTCATGAGTAGTAAATTAAACATGCAAGATATAGTCAATCTTTTGGTAGCTAATGGTGAAATTACCAAAGAAGAGGCTGAACAATTTTTATCACAGTTTTTTAATGTGATCGATAAAGGACTATCTTCTGATGAGATGGTTAAAGTGAAAGATTTTGGTACTTTCAAGTTAACTCAAATAGAAGAACGTGAGAGTATCGATGTGAATACGCAAGAAAAAATATTGATTCCATCACATCGGCGTGTCAGCTTTGTTCCTGCATCAATGCTAAAAGAATTGGTCAATAAACCTTTTGCACATTTTGAGACTACTCCCCTTAATGATGGTATTTTAATGGATGGTATTCCTCAAGACATTTCGGTAGATGAGGAAGATAGAGATAGTGGAGATGACGATGAAGAGAAAGCCAATGAGGGTGAACAATTTAAAGAACAAACAGCATCCATAACTGAATCGATCGTATCGGCTACTGAAGAGTTGAGCGATGATAAAAAAGAGCAAGAGCAACTTTCTACACCTCTTGCAACTTTTGACTCTCCCTCTGAAGATGCTGCTAAAGAAGAAACTACTGCTAAAGAGGACCAGATAAAGGATGACAAGAAAGAGACTATAGAAGAAAAATTAACTCAGGAGAAATTAAAAAAGTCTTCTGCACACAAATCGAAAACCAAGAGTAAATCTCGGCGCCATATTATGAGAAGGAATGGTGCGGTAGCACTTTTATTGGTTATTATTGTTGTTGCCTTTAGCTATTACTCTACCAAGAAGTCTTCGAAATCGCTAACAGAAGAAAGTAGGAACTCTAAAGCCACGAAGGAAGGAGCAATTGCAAAAACCGAAACGCTATCAGAAGAAACTCCCGCCGTTGTCGATTCTGTGGAAGTAGTCGACTCCTCGCCACGTAAAATAGCAAAAATGTCACCTGGTAGAACTTTGCGACTGATTGCATTAGATAAATTGGGAGACAAAGAGTTTTGGATATATATCTACATGATAAACAAAGGTAAAATCAAGAATCCTAATGTGGTTCCTATTGGTTTAGAGCTTGAGCTGCCTCGCAAAAGCGACTATCCAATGGATGCTACTAATCCTGATGACGTGGCTAAAGCAAAGAAGTTAGGCGATGAGGTGATAAAGAAATTTTAGCAGGGGACTTTGGTTGGGTGCTGATTATTAGACTTTCCTTTTCAAGGACAATGGGGCATAAAAAGATTAATAATCATGTCAATACAGAAAGCAATACTTTCAAAACAAATCATTTTTCTACCTTCCCGTTGTTTGCACGGCATGAACACCGTCAAAACTTCTTATTTCTTAATCCAACATGTTTATAACAAGGATGCATCTTTCTCGTTATTTGGGAGACTTGCGTCAACCGAGCAGAAAGCTTCTATGTTGCCGTTGGTTAAAACCAACGGATAGGAGCTCAATTCATTGGGAATTGGCTTTAGCCAAAGGCAAGAGGTTCGCTCGCGTTGATTTACAATCGGTGTGCTGCGAAGCAGAAATAATTATTAAATAGTGATTTCGCTGAGACGACACTCGGGTTGAGAGCACATTGCGGCTACATCCGCATTGTGCATAAATGAATCTGCACTTTTATTATGCCGGGAAAATGAAGATAAAAGATGAAAATCGTTTTCCCCGCCGTGAAAATGTTTTGCAAAGGTATAATTTGCTTTTTTAGTCATAGAAACGAACGTTTTTGTGTTAAAATTATGATTTTTGTGCTCCCTCTCTTCAATATTCTCTTGTTTTTCCAATTTTTGGGCATTGTTTCCTCTTTTCTCTCTTCTTTTTTCTCTTTTTGGGAGCGAAAAGCTCGTTTTTGTCTTTCTTGCACTTTTTTTACGTCGCGAAAACGATTTTCATCCTTTGATCGTCGAATTCCCCGCGTTGAAAATGTTTTCAAAAGATTTATACCTCTTTTTTGTATGAGGAAATATGGGTGACGAATGATTTTCCGTCCTTTATTGTTGTTATGTTATCCCGCTCGCGCCGATTTGC
>CAZXGV010000026.1:6675-20400 GCA_964640575.1 uncultured Dysgonomonadaceae bacterium | reverse complement strand
TGTCGCTCCTTCATTTAAACATAAAACGGCACCAACCAATTAAATGGTCAGTGCCGTCATTATAAAGTTACACTTTATCTCAGTTTAAAATAGGAAACAACAAAGAGTAATCTCTTTTCTTTGCTTTAGTTCCTTATAAAAAACAATTAGTCTCTGAATTTTGCATTCAAGAACTCATAATTCATTCTTGCAATATCTGTAATAGCAATGTTTTTGGGGCATTCTACCTCACATGCTCCAGTGTTAGTACAGTTGCCAAATCCAAGTTCATCCATTTTTGCAACCATCGACTTTGCTCTCTTCATAGCTTCAGTTCTTCCCTGTGGAAGTAGCGCTAATTGAGTTATTTTTGCTGCAACAAATAGTGCAGCTGACCCGTTTTTACAAGCTGCTACACAAGCACCACATCCAATACATGCTGCAGAGTCCATTGCTGCTTCTGCATCGTGTCTTGGGATTGGAATCGCGTTAGCATCGGGTGTCCCCCCAGTATTTACCGATACGTATCCACCTGCCTGTATAATCTTATCAAAAGCAGTACGATCTACCATCAAGTCTTTTATTACAGGAAATCCTGCTGAACGCCATGGTTCAATTGTGATGGTGTCGCCTTCGTTAAACTTTCGCATGTGCAATTGACAAGTGGTGATGTCTTCATCGGGTCCGTGAGGATATCCATCAATGTAAAGACTACAGATTCCGCAAATTCCTTCGCGACAATCGTGATCAAATACAACAGGTTCTTTACCTTCGTTGATAAGCTGCTCATTAAGAATGTCCATCATCTCAAGAAATGAGTTGCTTTGAGAAATGTTTTTTAGTTCATGTGTTTCGAAAAAGCCTTTATCTTTTGGACCTTTTTGACGCCAAACTTTAACTTTAATATTTATATCTATATCCATGATTGTTTATTTTTTTACTATTTGTAATCTCGTTGTTCGCGAACGATGAATTCATAATCAAGTGGTTCTTTATACATAACTGGTTCTTTGTCTTCGCCCATATACTCCCAGCAAGCGACATAAGAAAACTCGTCGTCATGACGTAAAGCTTCTCCTTCCTTAGTTTGGTGTTCCAATCTGAAGTGTCCACCACACGACTCTTCTCTATTTAAAGCATCACGTGCCATCAGTTGACCAATTTCAAAATAGTCAGCTACGCGTAAAGCTTTTTCTAGTTCTTGATTTGTTGTATCAGCAACACCTGGAATGCGAACATCGGACCAGAACTCTTTTTTCAAAGCATCAATTTCTACTACTGCTTTTTTGAGACCTTCGGCTTCTCTTGCCATTCCAACGTTGTCCCACATAATATTTCCTAATTTCTTGTGGTAATAGTCAACAGAGTGTTTTCCTTGTATGCTCATGAGTTTTTGAATGCGAGCTTCAATGCCTTTTTCTGCTTCTGCAAATTCAGGACTATCAGTACTGAAGCGTGGCACATTGATTTGATCTGCCAAGTAGTTTTGAATTGTGTAGGGCAATACAAAGTATCCATCTGCCAATCCTTGCATCAGTGCTGATGCTCCCAATCTGTTGGCTCCGTGATCGGAGAAGTTGGCTTCGCCAATTGCAAACAGTCCTGGTATAGTGCTCATCAAATCATAATCAACCCATATTCCACCCATTGTATAGTGAGTAGCGGGGAAAATCATCATTGGTGTTTCATAAGGATTGTGGTCTATAATTTTTTCATACATTTGGAAAAGGTTTCCATATCTTTCTTCTACAACATCCTTGCCCAAACGGTTTATAGCATCTTCAAAGTCTAAGTAGACGGCTAAGCCAGACGAACCAACACCATACCCTGCATCACAACGTTCTTTTGCTGCACGTGATGCAACGTCACGAGGCACTAAGTTTCCAAATGCTGGATATCTACGTTCCAAATAGTAATCTCTGTCTTCTTCTTTTATATCAGTAGGCTTCAGTTTCCCTTCGCGAATAGCCGCTGCATCTTCTTTTTTCTTTGGCACCCAAATACGACCATCGTTACGTAGCGACTCGGACATCAAAGTTAGCTTGGATTGTGTTTCACCTTGAACAGGTATACATGTGGGGTGAATTTGCGCCATTCCTGGATTACCAAACATAGCACCCTTTTTGTAACATTGCCATGCTGCCGAACCATTTGAAGTCATAGCCATAGTAGAAAGGAAAAATGCGTTTCCGTATCCACCAGTAGCAATTACTACAGCGTGAGCAGCAAATCGTTCTAATTTCCCTGTTATAAGGTTACGTGCAATAATTCCGCGTGCACGACCATCAATCATTACCAAGTCAACCATCTCATAACGAGTATATAGATTCACTTGCTTTTTGTTGACTGCGCGGCTCAAAGCTGAGTATGCACCCAATAGTAGCTGTTGACCAGTTTGACCGCGAGCGTAAAAAGTACGTGATACTTGAGCACCACCAAATGATCGGTTGTCAAGCAACCCACCATATTCGCGAGCGAAAGGAACTCCTTGTGCCACACATTGATCTATAATTTCGTTTGACACTTCAGCTAAGCGATACACGTTGGCTTCGCGAGCACGATAGTCACCTCCTTTGATAGTGTCGTAGAATAAACGGTGTACTGAGTCGCCATCGTTTTGATAATTTTTAGCTGCATTGATACCTCCTTGTGCTGCAATTGAGTGTGCACGGCGTGGAGAATCTTGGATACAGAAGTTGTGTACTTGGAACCCCAATTCACCAAGAGATGCTGCTGCCGATGCTCCTGCTAAACCTGTACCAACAACAATAATGTCTAAACGACGCTTGTTGGCTGGGTTTACTAATTTTTGACTGCTCTTATAATTTGACCATTTCTCGGCGAGAGGTCCTGCCGGTATTTTTGGATCTAATCTGTTCATTTTTCAGTTTTTTCTAATAGGTAAAATAATCATTTGTTCATTTAATGTGCTTAGTACATTAGTAACAAAAGTAAATGAATATAGGTATGAAGGCAAAGCCTGCTATAATTACTGTAGCAAGAATGTTTGAAGTTAGTTTCAATCGCTTCATCCAAACTGTGTTGTTCCATCCTACTGAGTGTAGGGCACTCCAAAAGCCATGAGTTAAGTGAAACCAAAGAGCAACGAATGCAACTAAATAAATAGCAACATAAAGAGGCTGTTTGAATACTTCAATTACAAATTGCGCACTGCTTGTATAAGCCAGCTCCATTCCGAAGAGTTCTTTAAATTGCATTTGATACCAAAATTGAATCATGTGCAATACTAAGAAAGCTAAAACTACAAATCCTAAGACATACATGTTTTTTGATGACCAAGTCGCATCTTTTGTGTTTGACATAGCATATTTATCTTTGCCTCTTGCTTTTTGATTCTGCAGAGTTATAAGTGAAGCATACACTATGTGTACAATGAATCCGGCAGCTAATACAAGCGTGCCCGCTATTGCATACCAATTCGCTCCTAAAAAGTCAGTGACCATATCATAACCTGCAGGAGAGAATACTAACACCATATTCATCGACATGTGAAATATCAAGAATAGGATTAAGAATAAGCCGGAAATACTCATAATGAATTTTCGGCCGATAGAAGAATTAATTAGCCAATGCATAAAGTTTTGTTTTTAATTTATAAAAGGATAATAGTGATTTCAATTTCAATCTGATGGACAATTAAAATGCTCAATAGTAGATATATTGCTTCATTCTCTGTCCATTTAGTTTAGATTGAGTACAAAAATAGCTTTTTTAAACATGAAAAAAGAATTATTTGCGGAAATTTTTCTCTAATTTGGGTTATTTAAATCAGTTCCAATTTAGATACATTCAACGCTAAAAAAGTGTGAAAGAAATACTTTAAATAGGAGAAATTAGAGTTTACATCTAACCAATAGTTTGTTATCTTTGTGGTTCAAAAAAAATAATAGATATGGATACAGTACTTAGCGGAATTAGATCAACTGGAAATTTACATTTAGGTAATTATTATGGTGCTTTGCGAAATTTTATAAAGATGCAAGACGAAAACAATTGCTATTTCTTTATTGCAGATTTGCATTCACTTACCACACATCCCGACCCGGGTATGTTGCATGACAATGTGAGAAACGTGTTGGTAGATTATCTTGCAGCAGGAATCGATCCCGAAAAATCAGTTATATATGTGCAAAGCGATGTGCCACAAGTGGCAGAGCTTTATCTTTATTTGAATATGCATGTGTATATGGGTGAGTTGTCTAAAACTACCTCTTTCAAAGATAAAGCACGCAAACAGCCCGAAAATGTGAATGCTGGACTTTTGACTTATCCTTCTTTGATGGCTGCCGATATATTGATGCACAATGCTGACAAAGTGCCTGTTGGTAAAGATCAAGAACAGCATTTGGAAATGACTCGTCGATTTGCTCGTCGCTTCAACAACTTTTACGGTGTTGATTACTTTAAAGAGCCTGTTGCCTATAATTTTGGGCAAGACTTGGTGAAAATACCCGGCTTGGATGGAAGCGGAAAGATGGGTAAATCGGAAGGCAATTGTATTTTCCTGTCTGATAGTGCCAAAGTCATAGAAAGAAAAGTGAAGCGTGCTCTTACCGACTCGGGTCCTACCCAGCCAAACTCGGTGAAGCCTGACTATATAGAAAATTTATTCACTATTATGCGTGTAGTGTCTGCCGATGAGGTAGTTGCTCACTACGAGGAGAAGTGGAACAGTTGCGAAATACGCTATGGAGATATGAAAAAACAGTTGGCTACCGACATTATTGCTGTCACTACCCCTATACGTGAGCGCATATTAGAGTTGGAGAAGGATAACGACTATCTACGAAAAGTTGTGAATGAAGGAGCTGAGAGAGCTCGCGAAAATGCTTCGAAAACTATTTCAGATGTCAGGAATATAATGGGCTTTAAAGGTTTTTGAAACACCAAGCTTTTTTAAACATTTGCCTTACAATAGTTGTTGTTTCGGTGATGTTTTATTTTCAATTGAAGATATTGCTTTTATAAAGTTGCAATATTTAGAGTGCGTTATTGCAAAGATTCTGTATTAACTAATATAAAACTTATGATAGAGTTCAGAGATATTGAATTAGAAGACAAAAAAATAATAGATAAATACTTTACGAATAATCCTTATCGTGCATCAGAAACCTGTTTCTCCAGTTTGTATGGCTGGTCGCACAAATATAAAACACAATATGCCGTTTGGCGAGACTATCTCCTTATTAAATTTACAAGTAATAGAGGTGGTTGCTCTTATCTAACTCCTTTTGGGAGGGGCAACCTTGCTTCTGCCATAGAAGTTTTGGTGGAGGAGTGTGGATGTCCCATTAAGTTTGAGATGTCGGGTGTTACAAAAGCAATGAGGGAGGAGATTGAGGGCGCAATGCCACGGAGATTCGAGTACAAAAGGCAACGCTCAGTGTATGATTATATCTATAAATCAGAAAAATTAATCAATCTTTCAGGTAAGAGACTTCAAAGCAAACGTAACCATATCAATCGCTTTAATGCACAACAAGCTGGTTGGAAGTATATTTCAGTAACCGAAAATCCAAATGAAGTGGCGAGGTGCAAAGAGATGTTGCAGAAATGGTATGATATAAACAAAGAGTCGTCTGATGAATCTCTGGATGAGGATTTTAAAGCAACATCGGTGTTTTTGGACAATTTCGAAGCATTGGAGTTGAGAGGGGGAGCCATAGAAGTGGACGGAGAAATTATAGCCTTTTCGATGGGTGCAAGACTCAGCGAAGATACTTTCATTGTACATGTGGAAAAGGCTTTTGCAAGTATTCAAGGTGCTTATCCAATCATCAATCAGCAGTTTGTGTTGAATGAAGCTTCCGAATTTACTTATATAAATCGTGAGGAGGATATGGGCTTTCCATCTTTGCGAAAGGCTAAGATGTCGTATCGTCCTGATATATTATTGGAGAAGTTTATTGTAAAGGAGAAGAATAGAAAATGATACGTTATATCACTCCTACCACACGACACCAAATTCTTGAAATGTGGAGGGCGTGTTTCGGAGACTCACAGCCTTACTTTGATATCTACTTTAGAGAGAGATACAAAGATGAAAACACTTTGGCTTATTTTGTAGGCGATAGGGCAGTGGCATCGTTACAACTTTTACATTACAATTTCACTTATTGTGGCACAGAAGTTCCGATAGCCTATATTTCTGGAGCATGCACGCTTCCTGAAGCGCGCAAAAAAGGATATATGGAGGCTTTGTTGAAAAGAGCTTTCCAAGAGATAGGGAAAAGAGAAATTCCTCTTTCTCTTTTAGTTCCTGAGGAAGAGTGGCTGTTAGATTTTTATGACAAATATGGATATGCCCAAACTTTTGATGCAGGTGCAGACCTGATCCAGCTTGATGAATTGATAAAAGAGTATCCCAACAACCTTCATGCTGCATACAAAAAATTTGATAGCCTGTTTAGAAATCAGGAAATGACTGTTCAAAAAACATACAACGACTTTCGAATAGTTGTAGAAGAAACTGCGGGTTATGATTTTCCGCTCAAAAAAAGTCTTAACGGCATGGCGCGTGTCATTGATGCGAGGCTGATGTTGGAGCTGTTTGCTAAAGAACATCCTGAGAAGTCCTTCTCTGTAAAAATAACGGATGCCATTATTGCAGAAAATAATCTATTTTTGCTTATTGACAATGGTCGTGTTTCCAATACCGACTTAGAACACTCTACTCACCTCAATCTTAGTATATATGATTTAGCGCAAGCGCTATTAGGTTATCATACTTCTAAGAAGAGAGAGTTATTCAAAGATGTTTTCCCAGAACATCAACCTCAGATACATTATATGATGGAGTAGTTTTTATTCACCTACTGTGTCATAGCTTTTAAACAAATATGAGTTAGACTGTGTTTGTTATATGTCATACGATTGTAACACAATAATTTAAATAAATATATTATGGGAGTAAAGGCACACAACACTTATTCTTTTAATTGGCGGGAGAAGACAGCTTTCTTAATCTCCGTTTTTCTTCTAATGGTTCTGACTGTTCGAGGTCAACAAGAATATGAATCACCAAAGTTAAGTTCGGAAGATTCGTGGTCTATGATTATTATACCCGATCCACAAACTTATGTGAAGTTTGGTCGTAATCAACCATTGTTTGAGTTAATGACTGCATGGATTGACGAAAACATCGATCACCTCAATATCAAGATGGTATTGTGTGTTGGAGATTTGGTGGAGCACAACGAGATGATAAATCCAGATGGAAAATCTGGGAATCAACCCAGTAAATTGCAATGGGAATCAGTGTCGCGAGCCTTTGAACGTCTCGATGGGAAAGTTCCATACATTACAGCACTGGGGAATCATGATTATGGATATAAAAGCATTGAAAATCGTAAATCTAACTTCAATCGATATTTTCCAGTAGAT
Source organism: uncultured Dysgonomonadaceae bacterium (assembly GCA_964640575.1). Lineage (GTDB taxonomy): Bacteria > Bacteroidota > Bacteroidia > Bacteroidales > Dysgonomonadaceae > UBA2632. The sequence goes on along the minus strand of CAZXGV010000026.1, from coordinate 13,017 downwards.
AAAAATTTTCAGAACATGAAGATTTTACGAGATGTAGCGTTAAATGCAGAAGATATTCCAACATTAGAAAATGCATCTTTCGAAATCACATCTCCTCACGGAAGAAAGATGCTGTTTGTCTCTATGGAATTCGCTCCAAGGGATACAATTGTTAGTTGGGCAAATACTATCGTCGGGTCTGAAAAATATAAGGACCATACCGTTGTTATACTTACTCATTCTTATCTTAATGCTAAAAATGAACATATAGTTAAGGAGAACTATCCTATCGAAGATTACAATTATGGAAAAGCAATTTTCGACAAATTGGTGAAGCCTTCACGCAATATTCAAATGGTGTTTTCAGGGCACATTGGAAGTCCTGATAATCCAAAAGCTCATTTGGGTTTTAGAACTGACCAAAATGCGGCAGGGAAAAAAGTTCAACAGATGGCTTTCAATGCTCAGGCACTCGGTGGGGGATGGATGGGCAATGGTGGTGATGGTTGGTTGCGAATATTAGAGTTTATGCCAGACAACAAAACAGTGCAAGTCAAAACATTTTCTCCACTGTTTGCAATTTCACCCACAACCCAACAATTTGCTTGGCGTAGAGAAGCACATGATGAGTTTAGTTTTGAAATAGATTAGAAAGCAGATGCACTTTAGTAAATAGTCTTCGCAAGAAAAGGTTTAAAACGATGAGTTTTTTTGCAGACACTATTTATAAAAAAACATAGATTTGCTACAACAGGATAATATAACCTTCATCTTTTAATAGACTTTTTTTATTCAAACACATAGTTCCACTGGTGATTCGCAGCACTGTTTTGCAACTAATCAAAGTAGCAGCCAATATCAAATTTGCCAATCCTCCAACTGTACTTCTGTTAGTCATCTCTTTTTATATTGCCTAATCGTTCTCATTATCTGTTCGGTAGTCTGAACGATATTTCTCGTGGCAGTATCTTTTTGCATAGCTTCTTCCAAAGGCATTGGATAGGGCACAATTGAGAACGCTGAGACAAACCCTCGTTTGATTAAACTTTCCATATCTTCTACACTTCCACCAATCGCTATTACAGCTACATTGTTTTTGCTTGCAGCATCGAGAATGCCACTTGCTGCTTTGCCCATTCCCGTTTGTTTGTCCAGTTTGCCTTCTCCTGTAATCACCAATTCAGCATTTTGTAAATGTTTTTCAAAGTCAACAGCTTCTAACACCATTTCGATACCAGGTTTGAGTTGAGCGTTTAAAAAAGCAACAAATCCTCCACCCAAACCTCCTGCTGCACCTGCTCCTGGAATACTGTTCAGGTCTAACTTCTTGGCAGTTTTAATTAGTTTTCTGAAGTGCTCCAATCCTTTATCTAACTCCTTTGTTGCTTGCATATCCGCTCCTTTTTGAGGAGCATACACATAAGCTGCACCATTTGATCCAGAAAAGGGATTGTTTACATCACACGCAATGATGAAGTTTGCCTCTTGTAGCTCTGACATTGCCCCCGATTCGTCTATTGAGCAGATTAGTCGTAATGATTCTCCCGTTCCATTAGTCTCTTTTCCATTTTCATCAAGGAAACGATATCCTAATGCTCTCAACATTCCTGTGCCAGCATCGTTGGTGGCACTTCCGCCAATTCCAATCATAAATGAACGAGAACCTCGCTTTAATGCATCTTTTATTATCTCTCCAGTTCCAAATGTAGTTGTTACTGTAGGATTTTGCTCTTGTTTGGTTAATAAAGTTAGGCCACTGGCAGTAGCCATTTCTATTACAGCTGTTTTGCCATTATTCACCAATCCATATTGCACCTCGATGAGTCTCATGAGTGGATCATGTACTTTTACTTTCATCTTTATCCCACCAAGAGCACTAACCAATGTCTCCATGGTTCCTTCGCCTCCGTCGGCAATAGGTATCTTCACTGTTTCACAATTTGGAAAAACATTTTTAATCCCTACCTCAATAGCATTGGAAACTTCAATCGAAGAGAGAGAGCCTTTGAAAGAGTCGGGGGAGATGATTATTTTCTTCATAGTGTGGTACAGTGTATTTCTTATTCTTTGATGTTCACAACTTCTAGTCTTAGTTCATCACTTTTTTATTTCATAGCCATTTCTTTTTCTTGAAGAAGTACAGAATAATCATTGATGAAAAAATCATTAATGCAATAGAAATTGGATAGCCATATTTGGTGCTTAGCTCAGGCATCAGCGAGAAGTTCATTCCATAAATGCTAGCAATAAGGGTGGGAGGCATAAAGATAACCGAAACAATGGTAAATATCTTGATGATTTTGTTTTGCTCAATATTTACATATCCCAAAAAGGTGTCTTGCAAATAGTCTAGTCGGTCGAAGTTAAAGTTTACGTGTTCTATTAGTGAGGTGATGTCCTTAATAATTATGCTTAGTTTTGGTTGAAGATCAGGAGGCATAAATTCACTACGCAACATACTTGAAACTGTGCGTTGCTTGTCAATAATATTTTCGCGCAGCAACATAGTCTTCTCTTGAAGGTCTTTTATTTCGGTTAGCAGTTCTTCGTCTGCCTCTTGCAAGGTGAGGCTATTACTTAGTTGGGTAATCTTTTGAGTCATACTTTCAATCATATCGGCGTCAAACTCTACTCGTGTTTCCAATAGTGCCACCAGTACATGTGCACCAGAAACATAGTTTTTTGGATTGGCTGATATTTTTTTCACAGTTTCGTGAAACGAAGTCAAATCTTCGCTTCTTACAGTGATGAGGATATCATTTTTCAAGATAAATGAAACGGGGTCTCGCTCAAAGTTGGAAAGTAGAAAGTTGGAGTTGACAACTAATGTATCGACTGTTTCGATATAGCGTGACGACATTTCAATCTCTATCATCTCCTCCTCTTCTTGGATGTATATCTTTAGATAGTCTTCTAGTTCGTTTTCAACTTCCTCGTCCACATCATTCAAGTCGATCCACAAAAAACTTTGGATGGAGTGATATTTCAAAAAGTTTAAATCTTTGCTCAAACGTATTACGTTGTCTTTATGATAAAAAAGTTTGAGTTCTGACATTATTTGTGGTTTTTTTAAAGGTGAATAAAGGTTTTATCTGTTTATGCAATTCATCTTTCCTTATCAGACAATAAACGGTTCCAATATATTAGTTAGTTCCTCAAACTGAGCGATTGAAAGTTGTTCTGGTCGTTGTGTAAGCATTGGATGCTGCAAAATATCAGTGTTTTCGCCAATTAAAGGTTTCACGGAGTTGCGCAACATCTTGCGCCGTCTATTGAAACTTGTTTTCACTACCCTTTTAAATAGTTTTTCATTACAATCCATTGTCATGCGATTGTTGCGCACAAGACGTACCACAGCCGATTTTACTTTGGGTGGAGGTGTAAAAGCGTTCTCGTCCACTGTGAAGAGATACTCTATGTCGTACCATACTTGCAATAATACACTCAAGATGCCATAAGTTTTACTGCCGGGTCCCGCAGCTATTCTCTGTGCTACTTCTTTTTGAATCATCCCCGAGCAACATGGTATTGCGTCTCTATAATCGAGCACTTTAAAGAATATTTGTGAAGAGATATTGTAGGGATAATTGCCAATGATACAAAACTGATCGTCATATAAACGAGATAAATCTAACTGCAGGAAGTCGGCTTCAATAATTCTGTCGTGCTGTAAGCTATCAAAGTTCTTTTGTAGGAAGGCCACAGAGTCTCTATCGAGCTCTACTACCGTCAGATCTTTTTCTTTTTCGAGTAAAAAACGTGTCAGCACTCCTGTGCCAGGTCCTACTTCCAATACGGGTAGTTGGGGGAACCCATCAAGCGTGTCTGCAATGCGCTTTGCAATAGAGTTGTCATTCAAGAAGTGTTGTCCCAAGCTTTTTTTAGGTCTTACTGGGTGCATATTATTTGTTTTTTTAAATCCTTATGTTGAACTGCTCAGCAGCAAGAAGATTACGAATGTTTTACTCTATGTCTATAAAGAGCGAACGGTTTTATCTCTAAAACATCTAATGTTTTTGTTCTCAATTTTATCTTTCAAGTAAGAACTTAAAGTCGTCGGTTGCTGATAACTCCACAGTGTCCTTTCCATAATGGAAGATTCGTGCACTGCGTGATCCAATCATTTTGATGTTCTTGTTTTCTAACAAAAGCATACACCCTTCGCGTAGTCCTACTACATATACCTCTTTATTGGCATGAATAAACTCTATGATACGCACCTCTCGCGTTTCGCCGCCATGGTTTTCATTATTTTCATCCAAGTAGTGAGGATTAATTTGAAACGGAATCAGATTTAATGTTTCAAATTTAGGAGGTTCTACAATAGGCATATCGTTGGTAGTTTTCAATGTGGGGCAAGCGATGTTCGATCCTGCACTCCATCCAACATAAGGAGTGCCTGTTTCCACTTTCTTTACTATTGCCTCCATCAGGTTGTTTTCTTGCATCATTTTCACCAATTGCCAGGTGTTTCCTCCGCCCACAACAATGGCATCAGCCTTCTCAACAGCTTCTTTAGGATTGTCGTAACGATGAATGCCAGTTACCTTGTGTCCAATTTCTGCAAATCGATTGTTCACTTTGTCTTCATACTCATCGAATGAAAAGGTGACTGCTGCATAAGGTATAAAAAGACAGTGGATAGGTGTTTCGCCCAAGAAGTCTTTGATATTTTCTTTTGGATAATTTAGGTATGCCTCACCAGGATTGGTGGAATTGCTTATTAATAATAGTCTCATTATGATAGGTTGGTTTTTAATTTATTAATTAAATGAGTGTATATGCAAAAATAGCCAATTTACTGAGAACTTTTTCGTTTTGAACTGAAAATAAAGTAATTTTGCTTTCAAACTTTATTACAATGGATAAACTGATAAGAAATATAAGAACTGATTTACGCCTTGCGATGAATGGAGTTGTCTCCTCGAGTATGCGCGATAAGGGTATGAATTACAAAATGAACTTTGGTGTAGATGTACCCCGAATCAAAAAAATAGCAGAAAAGTATGAGCCGAGTGCTGCCTTAGCCAAGGAGCTTTGGAAGTTGGATGTGCGTGAGTTGAAGATATTGTCCACAATGCTTTATCCTGTTGATGAGTTCAAAGTGGAAAATGCCGATGAGTGGGTCGATGAAATACCCAATCAAGAAATAAGAGAGCATTTGTGCAGAAACTTGTTGCAAGAGTTGCACTATGCTGATGAATTGGTGCAAAAGTGGACCTCAGACTCAAATCACATGGTGCGATTGACGGGTTATTGGCTCTATACCCGTTTGATGATGATAAAATCAGACGTTGTGAAACGAATAGATATGAATCCGGTTATAGAGAAAGCATTGACAGATGTTCACTCTGAAGAAGCGTTGATGCAAACTGCCGCTTTAAATGTATTAAAGCAAGTGGTGAGAAGGGATGAAATGGGTGCAGACAACATAATGAAACAAATCTCCAATTATTCAACCTCGAATAATCCATTGGAGAAAGAAATATTCGACAGCTTGCAATTTGAACTCAAAATGAGATTACTTAATCCTTAAAGTGCTTTTTGATAAAAAATATAGCAAACACAAGGTTTAAAATAAGTATTCCTCCACTGCCCGCAATAAAGATTGCCTTCCACGGTGGGAGTGTGAAGTAGAAATATATTCCTGCTACAGCAATTAACCCGATGAGGATATATAAAACTCGAATAATCTTCGTTTTTCTGTTCATTGTTATTGTCTTCTTTAGTGGTCTTGCACAAAAGTAGCAAAAAGATTTGCTTTGCAATAGCAACTGTTTGAAATAATTGGTGCTAACGTGGAGGTTTAAGCTCCTTCGCATTGCTTTCTTCTCTTGTAAGAGTCAAATCCTTTTTATTGGTGATAACCCTCCTTTCACCTTTTCCGTCTCCTTTATTCCGTACAATCTTCTTTGTGAGCTGTTATTGCCTCATAGTCTATGCTTTCTCTTTGTTCATTTTCTCTGATTCCATAGCAGATTCTTTACTAAGGCTTTCTCTTTTCTACTCTCAGGTTGTTCAATATTATTCACGTAATGTCTTTCACTGGTGAGGTGGAACTAGAATGTTGTTTAAAAAAACTATTACGGATGTCATAATACTCAAATACTGTTTCAAAAACATACATCTCGCAATTGCAACACTCAAATTATGCATCACAATTATATATATCGGATGTCTATCACTCTTATTTCATCGCGAAATTATACATAGCTGTGTTCGTTTACTATAATTTCTTGACGGGAATCGTCCATCCGACTTCACTGATAGACGATCCCCAAGTGGGAATCGTATATCCGAGTTCACCAATAGACGAGTCCCGAGTGGGAATCGTTCATCCGAGTTCACTGATAGACGAGTCCC
>CAZXGV010000026.1:0-6575 GCA_964640575.1 uncultured Dysgonomonadaceae bacterium | reverse complement strand
AATGGGAATCGTATATCTGAGTTCACTAATAGACGAGTCCCGAATGGGAATCATACATCCTAGGGTTCTGATATATGATTCTTGTTGCGCAATCTTAGTTCAAGGATGCCATTATTGCTTAGATTACTAAACAGTTGGAGTTGTCACACGTCGATAATGCATAAAGTCTTCCACAATATGAGTTATTTGATAGTGATAATGACTAAATGCTCAAACTATTAGAGAAAGCAAAAACTGCTTATGAATAAGCCACATTGAAATTTTAGTAAACACACTTCGATAATGCTAGGAAGCATTTGCAAAATGAGTAAACGATATTAATAATAGCAATTTCGAATCACATCAAGTGATGAGACTCTGCATTGGGGTAACTGTTGAGTGCTTTACAGTTAAACAAATTAGAGTTATTTGTGTATGTTTTGAGCAAGCTCTATTCCTCCAGTCTTTTTAATCCAATTTTTAATATCAGAGAGGACCAGGGGCGAGATTGTCTGTTCAATCTTTAATAATCAATTTCCCCAGTAGTGCTTTCTTTGATAAAGATGATTGTGGTGTGGATATGATTTAATTGTGCATTGTTTGTTATTGGCTTTCTTCAAGGCAGCCTCCATCTCATTTAATTTTAAAATTTAGGGCTAAATCTTAATTCGAGTTGTCGATTAATGTCGAATATTTTTGGGAATAAACAGAAATATCAAAAAAGCTAGTTTTAAAATCATTTATCAATCATTAATGTTGTAGCAATGTTTTACTTTTGGATAAGTGAATATTAACTTTTTTATTACATATAAGCCGTGGGTGACAACAGACCAGCATCTTTTTTAGCAATCGATTTAGGAGCGACAAGTGGGAGAGCCATAGTGGGGAGTATAGAGAATGGAGTTTTAAAATTAAAAGAGATTCATCGTTTTTCCAATCCGATTACAGAAATAAATGGACGGATGTATTGGGACTTATTTTATCTTTATAATGAGATATTGAAGTCTTTGAAAAAAGTTAGAGTAAATCATATAGATATCAGATCTATAGGAATTGATACTTGGGGTGTCGATTTTGTTTGCTTTGGCAACGATGGCGAACCCTTGCGAATGCCGTATAGTTACCGTGACACGATGACTCTTGGTGCTCCCGAAGAGTTTTTTAAAATTATGCCTAAGCAAGAAGTATATAATAGAACAGGAATTCAGATAATGAACTTCAACTCATTGTTTCAGTTGTTTACTCAAAAGAAAAACAATAGCTCTATTTATAATTCAATTGATAAAGTGCTGTTTATGCCTGATGCCTTATCTTATTTGTTGACAGGCAAAATGGTAACTGAATATACAATTGCATCTACTTCGCAATTGATAAATCCTTTCAGCAAAACTTTTGATACTCCTTTGCTTGAAGCTGTAGGTTTGTCTAAAGATAATTTTGCTCCAATCGTACTTTCAGGAACAGTTATTGGGGAATTATCTGAAAGGGTGAAGCAACAGACCAATTTAGACGACATTTCTGTGGTTGCAGTTGCCGGTCATGACACTGCCTCGGCAGTTTTGGCAACACCCGCAAAGAATGAAAACTTTGCCTATCTCAGTTCTGGTACATGGTCTTTGATGGGGGTTGAATCGATAGAGCCCGTGGTGAACGATGAAGCTTTTTTGTTGAATTTCACCAATGAGGGAGGCGCAGACGGCTCTATTCGTTTGTTGAAAAATATATGTGGAATGTGGCTCATAGAGCAATGTAAAAAAGAGTGGGATAAAAACGTGGAGATATCTTACGATGAAATTGTAAACGCAGCTGACACGACTACACCATTTAAATGTTTCATCAATCCCGACTCCCCTTCCTTTGCAAATCCTATATCAATGATTGATTCCATTCAGCAATATTGTAAAGAAACAAATCAATATGTGCCTCGAACAATGGGCGAAATAGCACGATGCATTTATGAAAGCTTGGCTTTTAGATATAAACAAGTATTAGCAAATCTGCAAAGCTTGGCACATCATCCCATTGAAACACTTCATATTATAGGGGGTGGTTCTAAAAACAGACTTCTGAATTATTATACAGCCTGTGCTATTGGAATACCAGTTGTTGCGGGACCCTGTGAGGCTACGGCTATCGGCAACATCTTGCAGCAGGCTAAGGCTGCAGGTTTGGTAAAAAATAAAGATGAAATGCGCAAAATTGTGATAAATTCCATAGACCTTGAATCGTTCGTGCCCGAGAAGGACAATAATTGGAATCAACACTACGAAGAATATTTGAGAGTTTTCAAAGAAATATAGAATATAATATTAAGCACTTAAGACATGAAAAAAGAACAAATTGAACAAGCGTACATCGATGCAAAAAATCAGTATGCTACACTTGGAGTAGATGTGGAAAAAGTAATTAAACAGCTTGATAAATTGTCCATAACAATTCATTGCTGGCAAGCCGATGATGTGGCAGGATTTGAAAATCCAGATGGTGAGCTTACAGGAGGAATTCAAGTAACAGGGAACTATCCTGGAAAAGCTCGAACAATTGAGGAGCTACAAAAAGATATCGAAAAAGTTCTGTCTCTCATACCTGGACAGCATCGATTTGGACTTCATGCTATTTATGGGGATTTTGGTGGCGAGTTTGTTGATCGCAATCAAATTGAAATAAAACATTTTCAATCATGGATTGATTGGGCTAAAAGAGTAGGAGTTAAATTAGACTTCAATTCCACTTTTTTTTCTCACGAAAAGATGGATAACGGATATACCATTTCTAGTTTTAATCCTGAAATTCGTGAGTTTTGGAAAGAACACTTACGTCTATGTCGTCGAATAGCAGCTGAGATAGGTCGTCAACAAGGTGATCCTTGTGTGCACAACATTTGGTTTCCCGATGGGGAAAAAGATAAGACAGTTTCTCGCTACCAACACAGAGAGTTAATGAAGGAAGCATTGGACGATGTTTTCACAGAAAAAATAAGCGAAGAGTACCTTAAAGATTGCGTTGAATGTAAACTGTTTGGAGTTGGTAGCGAAAGTTATGTAGTGGGGTCTCATGAGTTTTATTTAGCTTATGCTACAAAAAATAATATGACGCTGACATTGGATGCAGGCCATTTCCATCCAACTGAAGTGATTTCAGATAAAATATCATCTGTTCTATTATTCGTGCCTGAAATAAACTTACATGTAAGTCGCCCCGAGCGTTGGGATAGCGACCATGTTGTGATTCTTAGTGACGAGCTATTAGCTTTGTCTCAAGAGATTGTCCGATCGGGGCAAATGGATCGTGTTCATGTTGGTTTAGATTTCTTTGATGGTTCTGTCAACCGCATTGGAGCTTATGTTGTAGGTATTCGTTCTACGCAACGCGCTATGTTGCAAGCTCTATTAGAGCCAACTGAAAAATTAAGAGATTACGAAAAGAATAATAACAACTTTCAACGCATGGCTTACTTAGAAGAGCTGAAAGCTATGCCTTGGAATGCCGTTTACAATTATTATTGTTCAAATCGAAATATTCCTGTTGGTGATCAGTATATCAAAGACATAGAGAAATACGAAGAGGAAGTTACCTCTAAAAGAAAGTAATAGATGAACACACTTATAGGTCTAATAATTATATCAATAGGGAGTGCGGGACAGTCAAGTTCATACGTTCCTATTAATAAAATAAAGGATTGGTCGTGGGAAAACTTCTGGCTTGTGCAAGGAGTGTTTGCATGGCTTGTTTTTCCATTACTGGGAGCATTTCTCGCTAATTCGTTTCCCGAACTAATCAATATATACACATCCAATTCATCTGCAGCACTGCAATCGATTGGATATGGTGTGCTTTGGGGAATTGGAGGCTTAACTTTTGGATTAAGTATGCGTTATTTGGGAATTGCGTTAGGTCAATCCGTTTCACTGGGCACATGTGCTGCCTTTGGCACACTTATTCCTGCTATACTTGCAGGCGATGATCTGTTTTCACCGAAAGGTTTGATTTTATTATTAGCAGTTGCTGTTACGCTTGTTGGAATTGCAGTGGTAGGATATGCTGGAAGCTTGCGTTCACAACAAATGTCGGAAGAAGATCGAAAGAAAGCAATTAAAGATTTTGCCCTTAAAAAAGGGTTGCTAATTGCTTTGTTGGCAGGTGTGATGAGCGCATGTTTCAATCTCGGGTTAACAGCAGGAATTCCGATAAAAGAATTTAGTATCGCTACAGGAGCAAGTGAGTTGTTTGCTCAAAATCCGGTAACACTATTGGTGACCATGGGTGGTTTCTTAACCAACTTTGTGTACTGTGTTTATATGAATAGGAAAAACAAAACAAGTGGTGAGATATTCCGTTCTTCACGTCCAGTTTTGGTCAACAATCTCTTGTTTTGCGCATTAGCAGGATTGCTATGGTATTCTCAATTCTTCGGATTGGGCATGGGGCAAAGTTTCTTTGAACCCAAAAGTGTGATGATGGCTTTTTCGTGGAGTATCTTGATGGCATTGAATGTGATTTTCAGTAACGTTTGGGGAGTAATACTTAAAGAGTGGTCTGGTGCAGGCAAGCGGGCGATATCTTTCTTGGTTATTGGTATGATGATATTAATATTTTCATTAGTAATTCCTAATTTGTTTTAGCAATAGCACAATTTGTTTTTTCTAAAAATATCATAGCATGCTTGATTAACAGGAGTTTATCATACAATAAGTTCACATAGATAATTGGTTTTTAAAATACGTTGCATGTTGCTTGCTTTTCTTTATATTTGTCTTTAACTAAACAACAAAATAAGATGAATTTATGAGATATAATGATTTTGGAATCGATTTTAAATACCTTTTAGTTAATGAAAAAGACAGAAAATTCGGGCTTACCGTAAACACGGTTGGATTTCAGCCAATTGGTCCTAATACAGCTTATCCTTCTACCGATCATCCTAATAGCTATTATTTCAACCCAGTAAAGGGGCGAACATTGTCGGAGTACCAGATACTGTATATTAGTAAGGGAAAAGGGAGTTTCAGATCGGAATCAACTAAAAAAACCGATATAAAAAAGGGACACATTATACTGCTTTTTCCAGGTCAATGGCACACTTACTGTCCATCTATGGACACAGGATGGAATGAGTATTATATTGGTTTTGAAGGCGAGTTTGCAGATTGTATGCTTCGCAATGAATTTATAAATTGGAGAAATCAAATTCTCGATGTCGGAGTCAATGAGGAGTTAGTATCATTGTTTTCAGCTGCTATACAAATAGCAAAAGATGAGAAAAAAGCTGCCCAGCAATATTTAGCTGGCATTGTGTTGCATATAATAGGAATGACTTTATCTTTTTCACAGAATAGAGAATTCGAATTGGATGATTCGGGACAAATTATTGAAAAAGCTAAAATAATAATGGCGGAAAACATTCATCGGCAAGTAAATATCCAGCAAATTGCAGCCAACTTAGGAACAAGTTACTCTTGGTTCAGAAAAGCATTTAAAGAATATACCGGATTTGCACCTGCTCAATATTTCCAAGAACTGAAATTAAGGAAAGCAAAAGAACTTCTAACAGAAACGAACTTATCTATTAAGGAGATAGCTTACGAGTTGGATTTTAGTTCTTACGAGTATTTTTTGTCTTTTTTCAAGAAGAGGGTGGGAGTAACGCCTACAGATTATCGAGGATAAATGCAAACGCTGTTAAACTCTTCAAAATTACCTTATTATATTTATATGACCCGTCAAATATTTTACAATCAAGATAACATAGGCTATCCCTCATGCATGACATTGAGGGAGGAATAACAAAGCTTAAAAAAATAAACCAACAATACCGACATGAGAATCAAATTTTACAACTTGCTAATTGCTATAATTATCCCATTCGTTGTTTATTCTCAAAACAATGTATTAAAAAACAATTTCAAGGACAATTTAGAGCAAGATAAGATAACCCGAAGTTATGTGAATCCTGTGAGGATTGTTTGGCAATCGGATAATGAGAATAAATACATTAAGAATTCAGATGTTTTACTGAAAAGCTTTAATGGACAGCTTTCTACAAGTGGAGAGGAAATGTGCAATCTGCTTTCTAACTCAAATAAGCAAGCCTCTATTTTATTAGATTATGGAGCAGAACTCTATGGAGGAATTCAAATAGCTGCAGGCATAAGAGCTGACAAGAGTCCAATAAAAATGCGTATCAGATTTGGGGAGTCTGTGTCGGAGGCAATGAGTGAATGTGGATTTAATGAACCAGGGATGAATTCTGCAACAAATGATCACTCATTACGTGACTTTGAGTTGGATTTGCCTTGGCTTGGAACTGTTGAGGTAGGAAACTCTGGATTTCGTTTCGTTAGAGTTGATCTTCTTGATGAAGATGTTGATTTGCCTATAAAAGCTATTCGTGCTATTTCTCGCTACAGAGACATCCCTTACAAAGGTTCATTCAAATGCGATAATGAGCGACTTAATAAAATATGGGAGACAGGTGCTTATACAGTTCATTTAAATATGCAAGAGTATTTGTGGGATGGCATCAAAAGAGATCGCCTTGTGTGGGTTGGTGACATGCACCCTGAAGTTGCGACCATTAACAGGGTGTTTGGCGAAAA
>CAZXGV010000025.1:0-21007 GCA_964640575.1 uncultured Dysgonomonadaceae bacterium | reverse complement strand
TATATTTTTAATCACTATTTAGAGTAACCACCGTTCCCTTCCTGGTATGCATTACGACAGCACATCACTGGAGTTTTTTATTGTATTCAATGTGTAACAGGCAGAGCGTAAATATTTTACAAAGGTCAACTTAAGTTCACACCTTGCTCATTTAAATCATACTCAATTTTATCGAGCAAAGCAGGAATTATATTTAAATCCACCCCTGCTTGTTTTAGCTCTTCGAAATCTCCTTTTAGAAGAGCTTTAAATGACTTCATGTTTTTTATTTTCTGTATCGAATTAGAATAATAATTCATTGCCTCTTTTATATTGTTGAGAGCTAACTCTACATGTCCAGCATTTAGAAAATCGTGAGAAGTAGGGGTATCTTCAATGATTTTTTCGTAGTATTTTTGCGACACATCAAATTTATGTGATAAAAATGAACACCATGCAATAGAACGCCAAACACGAGTGTTGGATTCGTCTATCCACTCTACCTTAAAGTAATTTTTCAGCGCTTCATCATATTCTTGCAATTCTAAATAGCAATGCCCAATATTTAGTTGAATGTTTAAATTGTCAGGATGAAGTGATTCTAATCGTTTATAATACTGTAAAGCATCTTCAGGTTGTTTCAGCAATCGGTAGCATTGTGCAATACGTCTCAATACCCAAGTGTTTGCCGAATCGATAAGCTCAGCGCGCAAATAGGCTTTAATAGCCTCTTCTATGTCGCCAAGATTTTGTTCGCAAAATCCAATTTTCTGCCACACCTCAGAGTTAGCACTATCTACTTCTGATAGCATTCTATAAGCACTCAAAGCTTCTGAAAGGTGATTCTTTTCAAAGTAATAAAGTGCTATTTTTTCCAAGTTTTTGGGATCTGAAATGATTGACGAGATTGCTTCAATTTCATGGAAGTCAAGTGGAAGAGCAAAGATGTCAATAAACTCATTCTTTCTCGGATAAACTTTAAAAAATCTGTATAAGTCTTGCACATACTGTTTGCAAACAGCTTCTTCTTCTTGATTGGGGTTGATGCTGAACTCTTCTTCACTCAATTTTTTCAACTCTTCGCTTTCAGCTCCAAGTTGAGAGCTCATCATTTTACGATACTCTTCAGGCATCATCATCACACTGAAGCAAAAGGAGTATTTATCAGAGTTGCATATAAATGATGCATTAGTTATTGACTTTACAATGCCCTCGTTTTCAATATCATTCGAAAGGAATCCTTGTAGTTGAGAGTGTTCTATATTGAAAGGCAGAAACCAATTGCTCATTTCAGAAAAAAATGGATACGATTTAAGATTAGAAAATGTAGAGTGAAATACATCCGCTCCTTCCAACTGTAAGTTAGAAAACTCTTGAAGTTTGTCTGTAATACCTGCATCATCAAGAATCTTTTGCCATTCGGGGTTTTTGTCGTCCATTCCCGTTTCTCCCATCCATTCGTCCATCTTTATTTTTTTGCCGATAATTGGACTCAACTTCATCATTTCGGGTAAAATCTCTTCGGTCAGTTTTTTTGTTACTTCTTCAGTCTCTCGCGATTGGATAAATTGAATTATAGCTATCAGAAGTCTTCTTCTGAAATAACCTTCATCCGATAGAAGGTCTAATCTGCTAATTAGCTCGGGGTATAGATGCCAACGTTTCCTATATAACTGAAGAATAGGAGTAAGGGATATGATGGAGCGCATTGAAATATGCATATTCTCGTGAGAACAGCATTCTATAAGGAATAACACCTTTTTTGCATCGAAGCGCTGTATAATATTGAGCATAAGTGCAGATATGAACATGTTTTTATCATCAACTGGAATAGTTGTGTCAATCATAAAACGCTCATATTCATTTATTATATCACTATTGGCACGCGGTGAAGAGAAGATTGAGTAGAATATCTCACTTACAATACGTTCGTGTTCTTGCTGATTTTTTTTTCTTCTATCTCTTTTTTCATCTCCTTCTTCAAACAGTGATAGTAGTGATTTTGTATCCACTTTCTTTTTGATTTGCTCACCGTATTCATCTAACGATAGGGGGGGGCGCACAGAAGAGACTCTCGTTTTTTCAAAAAACAACTCGGAGCTTTCATCTATCAGAGCTGCCTCTGCAGTATCAATAGTCAATTTAAATGTGTCGCGGATTAACTTGTTGTAAATTTTCTCTTGTTCTGGGTCTTTACTACCTTCTATTAGGTAGTGTAACATATATTTATAGTTGTTTCTGAGTTCGTTTAGTTTATCCGTTATTTTCCAATTATGCAGTTTTTCTGCTATATTATCGATAGAATCGAAAGCCCTTTTAAGTTCTTTCTTTTCAATGAGTTGGTTCGTCTCTTTTACAAAGTTTTTTATTTTTATGCTATTCATTTCTCTTATGAAAGTTTTTTGCGAATAATGAGTGTTGATGGAAGAGAGTGACTCCATGTAATAGCTGAGCTTATTAACTTAGTCCATCCTTCAAAGCCAATTATAATTAAGTCTTGTTGTTTTATGAACTCATAATCAATTTTTTTCGAGTTGTCCCACAATAAAACTCTGTCTTCGGCATTTCTTTGCATTATTTTAAATACCCTTTTTATATCGGGTGTAGAGTCTATAGCTCCAATCGCATCCCACAGTGTGATTTCTGCATTTGTTTTTTCTGCTAATCGTTTTATGTAATCAAAAATATGAATATCTGTCTTGTCTAAAATAGGTATAAATATTTGGTTGATAGACTCTAGGTTGTGATCTATAAATATACCTGTAGTTCTACTGTTACGTTCTAGTAGCGATGAAACTCCTTTTTGAGAGATTGAGTCCAACGTAGTTTCAGTTGTATCTGGTTTGCCTTGATATGCTCTGAATCTCTGATATGATCCCCATACCTGAGGTGAAAAAACAGTTTTCCCAATGCCAATTAATACCAAATTACAATTTAACTCATCAGAGGTTGACAAAATTTCGCTTACAAAATCATCCGAAGGCTTTATGAATGTACGTATTATGGCAGTTCCTTTCTTGCATTCTTGAAGTATTCCGTCGTAAAGTGAAGCTTTATATGTTTCAATATTTTCTATTTTGTCGTATTCTTCTTTTTCCATTAAATGCAAGGATGCGATTTGCTCGTTTTTAATTTTCGATTGCATAAAATAGCTCGCAACTTTACAAAGCACTTTTCCTGTTTCTGGTTTCGAAAAACAGACCAAAATGTTTAAAGGAGGATCCGGTTCTAAATTAACAGAAGTTTTTTTCAGAAATTTATCTATTAGGGCCATAAGAGTTTAAAATTTAATTTATTGCAGCAATTCTCCATCTAACATAGAGTCTTTGTATCCTAAAAAATATAGAATTCCATCTATACCTACACTCGATAAGGATTGTTCAGCATTCTCAATTACTTTTGGTTTTGCATGAAAAGCTATTCCCAATCCAGCTGTTTCCAACATCAATAGATCATTGGCTCCATCACCCACAGCAACGGTCTGTCGGATGTCAACTTTTTCTACTTGTGCGATTAGTTTTAAAAGCTCCGCTTTTCGTTTAGCATCAACAATATCGCCAATATAGTTTCCTGTCAACTTCCCATCTTTTATTTCCAACTCGTTCGCATACATATAGTCCAACTGATATTTTTCTTTTAGGTAGTTACCAAAATAGGTAAATCCACCAGATAGAATCGCAATCTTAAATCCAACCTTTTTCAATACTGCTATCAATCTGTCTAAACCCTCAGTTATTGGCAGATTTGTAAGAATTTCTTGCATTACCGATACGTCGAGACCTTTCAGGAGCTTAACTCGTTTCTTAAAACTTTCAGAGAAATCCATTTTGCCTTGCATTGCAAGCTCGGTAATTTTTTTCACTTCATCTCCCACACCTGCACGAATTGCAAGCTCGTCTATCACTTCTGTTTGGATAAGTGTAGAGTCCATATCAAAACAAATAACACGACGCATTCTACGGTACATGCTTTCTTGTTGAAAAGAGATATCGAAGTTCAGCTCAGAAGATAAACGCAAGAAAGCTTGTTGCATCTTTCTTTTATTAGCTGGTCCACGGACCGACAGCTCGACACAAGCTTTTCGTGAACGTTGCGACTCATCAAGAGGTATACGTCCTGTTAAACGAGTTATGTTGTCGATATTTAAGCCTTGTTCAGCAACAATCTCTGATACTGCGGCAATTTGTTTTGCTGTTAAAACACGGCCTAACAGGGTGATAATAAATCTATTTTTGCCTTGCATTTTCACCCAGTTGCTATATCGTTCATTACTAATAGGGGTGAAACGGATGTTTATATCCAATTCGTAAGCTTTTAATAAAAGATCTTTAAGGATATTACCACCAACTCCTTCTTTAGTTTTAAACAAAATACCAAGCGATAAGTTTCGATGAATATCAGCCTGCCCAATATCTAATATAAACGCATCGTGTTTGGCAAGGACTTTTGTCAGCGCTGAAGTTACGCCTGGTTTGTCCTCTCCATTTATAGTTGCGAGAATAATTTCAGAGCTTGTCATCTTTTTTTTATATAATTGCTGTTGAAACTTGAGAGTAAATATCTTCAATGTCCTCTCGGTCTATTTTATCAAAATCTTCTTTTCGAGGGGTTATAAACATTCCAGCCATGTCTAATGCGCCAGGACTAACAAGTATTTGAGATTTTCCTTTAGCTGAATATTGCCATGGACGATGTTTTTTGCGAGGAAAGATATGAATAATATACTTTCCATTCTCCATAAATGAAATTATATTCATCATTGGTTCATCTTCGTCGGGTTGATATGTTTTTAAATAGTAATATACATCATCAAATCTTTCTTCAGCTTCTGTCATCGTTTCACTTTCAATTCTGAAGCATGAGCGAAGCGAGTTTTCACCTTTTAGTAGAGTATTAGTTTTCAATCCAGCTTGAAAGTGAAAATGATCTGGTGCAGATGCTCCCGATTTTGGTCCATTGTAGAACACAACATAATCTGGCAACAGCTTAGCCAAGGATAGCATATCAACTATTTTATTACCAATCAATTGAGGCACATGAGAGTGGAGTGGAATAGTCAAATGATTTTGCAAAATAGGGTAGGGATTGCATAATATCATATATTTATCAAAAAGCAATATCCCTTCTTGTTCTTTTGGTCTGTTTTCTGCACATAAAAAACAGTTACGCGCTTTAATGCTTTTCTCATCCACTTTTGAGGAAGCTGAAATGATGCGCGAAGGGTTATATTGTAAAATCACTTCAACATCTGCTCCCCACTTAAGTGATTTCACTTCGATATTTTGCATTTGCTTACAATTATCATCGAGTAGTTTCCACTCTTTTCGTTGCGACGAAAAGAGGTGATTAATTTTTTTCTGAAGATTCATTGACAGTATTTTTCTTATTAACAAAGGTAGGAATAATTTCTTTTATTGCACTGAAAAGGTGTGAAAAAGAGCGGTTATATAGTATTTACCCGAATTTTGTTTGCTTTTATCTGTTTTGTGCTATTATTTTCATATTTTTGTATCATGTAACTCAAAAGTTGAAACTAAGGTAGTTAAACAAGAGTCATCGATTAATACATTAATAATGAAATTTAGCTTTTTATTATTACTTATTTGTTCTGTTGTAATGGTTTCTTGTACACAACCTAAGGATGCTAACAATACTTCAATTGAGGAGGCTAAGGGTGTTTCAGTAAATGAGGAGGATTTTGCTACGTTTTTAGAAAACTTTAATACGAAGCCAACCTTTCAGCGGCAGCGTGTTTTGTTTCCAGTTGAAGCAACTTTGCTAGATCCTTCACAGTATGGCATGGAAACTGTGAAAGAGGAAATTGGATATCAAGATTGGATTTTGCTTGACTTCTCGTATGACAGTACCTATACTACACGTCAGTTGGATAGCTACGAACAACGAATACGACTATACAACGATTCGTCTATCATCGAGCAACGGGGTATTGATAATGGTATTTTCTCTAATTATGTTTTCACAAAAAAAGAAGGAAAGTGGTATCTGAAATCTTTTATAGATGTTTCTTATTAATCTAAGGCATCTTTTGTGAAGCTCAAAGGCATAAGACTACTCATGCTTTCCGCCACATACACTTCATTTTCCTCTTTGTATAATAATATTCTAACAGGCGATTTGTAACGACTCTCTACCTCCAGTAGCACTTGTCGGCAACTACCACATGGAGAGATTAAGTCTTCTGTAAATTTACCTTTGTAAAATGCAGCTACAGCCATTGATACTATTTTTTGATCTGGATATTGTGCATTAGCATAAAACACAGCTGTTCGTTCTGCACACAATCCCGAGGGGTAAGCAGCATTTTCTTGGTTATTGCCTGTTATGATTGTGCCATTTTCTAAAAGCAAGGCAGCTCCGACATGAAAATGAGAATAGGGAGCATAAGCATTCGAAGTAGCTTGTTTTGCAGCGTCAATTAGCTTTTTTTCTTGCTCGGTGCATTCTTCATAACTATAAACAGTTATCTTTGTAGTTAAATTTATTTGCTTCATATTTACTATTTAATTTTTAGATAGTTCAAAAATACAAATTTTTAGAATGATTCTCACTCAAAATAGATATAAATCACACATTAGGTATTTGTTTGCATTTTTGTTTATGTTCTTGTGTGTTTTTCAAGTTGCCTCCCAAAAAAGATACAAAGTATATGAAGATTATATTGAAAAGTATAGCCCTATAGCAGTAAGTCACATGCAAAAGTACAAAATTCCGGCTTCAATTACATTGGCGCAAGGGTTGCTCGAATCAGGTGCTGGGCAAAGCGATCTAACAAAACGTTCAAATAATCATTTCGGTATCAAATGTCATAGAGGTTGGACAGGAGGAAGAGTTTATGCAAAAGACGACACCCCCAATGATTGTTTTAGAAAGTATCGTAGAGCAGAAGATTCCTTTGAAGATCATTCACAGTTTTTGGTGCAAGGAGCAAGATATAGTTTTTTGTTTCGCCTTTCTCCAACTGATTACAAAGGGTGGGCGCGTGGATTACAGAAATCAGGATATGCAACAGACAGAGCTTATGCTAATAAATTGATTAAACTGATAGAGGATTATGAGCTATATCGTTTTGATAAAAAGGATTATCGAAGGATGAGTAGTAGCACGAGTGGAAAATCAGTTGCACAGCATTGGAAACATCAACCTTATATAACTCATGGACTTGTGTATGTGATAGCTGTTGATGGCGACACTTATGCTGGCATAGCAGATGAGTTTAATTTTAAAGAAAGAGATTTGTTGAAGTATAATGAGGTTCCGAAAGGATTTCCTTTGAATGCTGGAGATATTGTCTATTTTGAAAAGAAGAAATCGAGAGCCGATAAACCTTACTTTGAACATGAAGTTGTGATTGGAGAATCCATGCACAGTATTTCTCAGAAGTATGGAGTGAAGGTGAAGAACTTATATAGAATGAATAAACAGAATTACGAATACGTTCCTGTAGAAGGGGATGTATTAAAACTAAGATAAAAACAATGGAATATAACACACAATTAGAAAAACTTATTTTGCCAGAGTATGGCAGAAATATTCATAACATGGTTAACTACTGTGTTAAACTTGAAGACAGGGAACAGCGCACAAGATGTGCCTACTCACTCATCGACATTATGGGGAATATGTTTCCACATTTGCGCAATGTAAATGACTTTAAACATATTCTATGGGATCATTTGGCTATCATGTCAGATTTTCAACTCGACATTGATTATCCTTATGAAATAATAAAAAAAGAAGAATTGATTGCTCATCCTAACAAGATTGAATATAGCAGACCCACAATGAGGTATAGGCACTATGGGAAAACTTTGGAACGAATGATTGATGCTGCTGTAGAGATGCCCGAGGGTGAAGAGAAAGATCAGCTTATTCGATTGTTGGTAAACCAAATGAAAAAATCGTACATTCAGTGGAACAGAGAGGTGGACGATGCATCTATTTTAGAAGATCTTTACGAGCTTTCGGATGGAAAGATTAAGTTAGATCCTGAAACATATGAAATTCCGACTTTCAAATCACAACCAAGCATTTCGAGACAACGCACCAGATCCATTAGAAATCAAAGAAGGAGATAAAATGATTCAAGAAGAGAATCTTTTTGAAGTTGGGAAAATATTGAAACCTCACGGTGTGAAAGGTGAGGTTACAGTTCTTTTCAACAATGCAGATTATGCAGATTCTGGCACTGATTTTTACTTTCTTTTTTTAGATGGCATGTATGTTCCATTTTTTGTAGAGGAGTTTGCATTTAATTCAGAGGTCACTGCACGCATTAAGTTTAGAGGAATTGATTCGATTGAAGAGGGCACCACTTACAGTAATGTCCAAGTTTTCACTCCAAGAGAACATTTGGAAGTGTCGACTCAAGATGAATTGTATGATTCAGAGTGGGAGCAATTGATTGGATACACAGTTTTTGATGAAGATTTGTTTAAAGTGGGGATTATACGTGAAATTGACTCTTCTACTCTTAACACCCTTTTTGTTATCTTTAAAAATGACGTCGAGGTGTTGGTTCCTGCCACCACAGACTTTATAGTAAATATAGACAGCAAGAAGAAACATCTATATTTGAACCTTCCCGAAGGATTGTTAGATGATACTTCTCTTTAGGTTTGAGTATGTTGACCATTAAACAACCAAGTTACTCAGAATTAGAAACCGTTTGATGTCCTATATTTTTCTTTGGCAGAGTTGCGTTTTTGTCAACTGTCCAATCAATCCTTTGCAATAGCTGATTAGACTTTGGTTAAACCTCTGAATCTTTTCAATAAAAAGACATCCCACTTTAGATTCTAAAGATCATTTTACGTGTTTATTTGCATTTATAAGGCGACATTTTTGTCATTAATTTTCAACTTCCCGTCTCACCTAAACATTAGCACTATAATCATCTTTTTTTATTATCTTTGCACGATTAATGTAGTCAAAATATGGAGAGAAAGAAAAAGCAAATTGCGATTTTAGGATCTACTGGTTCTATCGGTACACAAGCGTTGGACGTGATAGAGCAGCATCCCGAAAGGTTTGAAGTGTATGCCATAACAGCAAACAATAACATTGATTTGCTTATTGAACAAGCAATTAAGTTTTCGCCCGAAATTGTAGTAATTGCTAATGATATCAATTACTCGCCTTTGAAAGAAGCTTTACAAAGTTATCCCATTAAAGTGTGGGCTGGGATGGAAGCTATTTCGGATATCGTTCAAAACGAAGAGGTTGATATCGTATTGGCTGCTATGGTAGGTTTTTCTGGGTTGAAGCCTACAGTAAGTGCACTGAAAGCAGGCAAGACTGTAGCTTTGGCCAACAAAGAGACTTTGGTGATAGCCGGAGAGTATATAATTGACTTGGCGTTGAAAAATGGAGCTCCCATTTTGCCCGTTGACTCAGAGCATTCTGCCATTTTTCAATGCTTGAATGGTGAAGAGTTAAACAGGATAAATAAAATATGGTTAACTGCATCGGGTGGTCCATTTAGAAATTATACGAGGGAACAACTACAAAAAGTAACTAAAAAACAGGCACTCAATCATCCGAATTGGAGTATGGGGGCAAAAGTTACCATCGATTCTTCAACTCTAATGAACAAAGGCTTCGAGATGATAGAAGCTAAATGGTTGTTCGATGTTGATCCATCTAAAATAGAAGTGGTGGTTCACCCACAATCAATCGTTCACTCTATGGTAGAGTTCGAAGATACTTCTGTGATGGCGCAAATGGGAGAGCCAGATATGCGTGTCCCCATCCAGTATGCTTTTTGTTATCCCCAACGATTGAAATCTAATTTCAAATCAGTCGACTTTTTCAAGCTTTCTACCCTAACTTTTGAACAGCCAGACCAAAAAATCTTCAAAAATTTATCTTTTGCTTACGAAGCTATAAACAAGGGGGGAAATATGCCTTGTATTCTCAATGCAGCCAATGAAATTGCTGTAGAAAGCTTCTTACAAGAAAAGGTAACGTATCTTGCTATGAGCGATGTGTTGGAACAAACAATGCAGGAAGCTTCGTTTGTCGAGGCTCCTACGTTAGATGATTATTTTGAGACCGACGAAGAAGCTAGAAAAATTGCAACAGAAATAATAAATAAATTATAAATAAAAAAACCTCGACTTTTTAATAAGGAAAGTTACTCAAATAATGCAAACATTTTTAATAAAAGCCATACAACTCATTTTGAGTTTATCCATTCTTGTTATAGTACACGAATATGGACACTATTTATTTTCAAGGTTATTTAATATTAGAGTTGAGAAATTCTATATGTTTTTCAATCCCTCTTTCTCGATTGTACGAGCAAAGAAAATAAATGGGAAATGGAGAGTGAAGTTTTTTGCTAAGAATACCCCTGATTTAATTCATGAGAAAACGGACGACGAAAATTTAGAATTAGAACATGCTTCCGAAGATGATTTGTCTGAAAATGAATGGCACAAACATGCAGACTCCACCGAGTGGGGCGTTGGTTGGGTTCCGTTAGGAGGTTATTGCAAAATCTCGGGAATGATTGACGAGTCAATGGATAAAGAGCAAATGAAATTGCCACCAAAACCGTGGGAGTTTCGTTCTAAACCAGCCGGGCAACGATTGTTGGTTATGACAGGTGGGGTGATGTTTAATCTCTTACTCGCATTTTTTATCTACTCAATGATTATATTTACATGGGGTGACAGTTATGTTGCCCTCAAAGATGTGAATATGGGCATGGAGTATAGCCAGGCAGCTAAAAATGCAGGGTTTCAAGATGGAGACATTATTCTATATGCCGATGGCAAAGAGGTGATAGATCGTTTTGATATGGTCGATAACTTTGCAAGTCAAGTAATAGAGTCAGATAGAGTGATTGTGTTGCGGAATGGTAAAGAGGTGGTAATAGATATGCCCAACAACTTTATGCAAACATTGATGGTAGAGAAGCAGGGCTTTGCGGGGTATCGTGTTCCTACTGTAGTACAAGATGTGCAAGAAGAAGGCGAAGCAGACAAGTCAGGAATTATGGCTGGAGACAGTTTGGTGGCAATAAATGGAGTTAGCGTGCCAACTTTTGTAGACTTCAAAACTGAACTGGAAAAACACAAAAGTGCCGAGGTGTCTATGAGCTTTTACAGGGATGGAAATTTGCATTCTCTTCCTGTCAATGTTACCGAGGCTGGTACAATAGGTATTGCAGTTAAAAACTTCATCCCCACATCGAAGGATAGATACTCGTTTTTTGCATCATTTCCTCAAGGCGTGAAGTTTGGTATGCGCACATTGAAAGGGTATGTGAGTCAGTTTAAATATGTATTCACGCGTGAAGGTGCTTCTTCTTTAGGTGGATTCGGAGCAATTGGAAATTTCTTCCCACCAGTTTGGGATTGGTATGCATTTTGGAAAATGACCGCTTTTTTATCGGTTATATTGGCTTTTATGAATATATTACCCATTCCAGCACTTGATGGGGGTCATGTCATGTTCTTATTATATGAAGTGGTAACTCGGAGAAAACCAAATGAAAAAATTATGGAGTATGCTCAAGTAGCTGGTATGATTTTGTTGTTCGGGTTGCTCATATATGCTAATGGGAATGATTTGATTAGGGCTATATTCAAATAAATTTTTAAATGCAGTTATTATGCAACAACCAAGTAAAAACAGAAGTAATGGAGGGAAAACTGCTTTCTCATTTGAGTTGCTTCCACCTCTTAAGGGAAACAGCATCCAACAGGTTTTTAATGTGATTGAACTCCTTAAAGAGTTCAACCCCAAATATGTTAATATTACCACACATCATAGCGAAAACATCTTTGTTAAATGTGAAAAAGGCACATTGAGAAAAAGAAGTATTCGCAAACGTCCAGGAACTGTTGCTATTGCAGCCGCCATTCAAAATAGATATGGTGTAAAAGCAGTGCCACATATCATAACTGCTGGTTTTACAAAAGAGGAAACTGAATACACATTGTTTGATCTCTCTTTTCTGGGTGTGCATGAATTATTGCTACTAAGAGGAGATTCTTCTAATCTTGATGAGGAGCAACTTGCAATGGATAGTCATCGCTATGCAACAGGCTTGCAATCACAAGTGAATGACTTCAACAAAGGAGTTGCCTTTGATGGCTCAGCTTTCGATGCACCAGAACCTCCTTTCTCTTACGGAATGGCATGTTATCCTGAACTACATGAGGAGTCGCCCGACATGGAGTCTGAACTTTTTTACTCGAAAAAGAAAGTAGAGAATGGCGCTGATTATTTGGTTACACAAATGTTTTTTGACAATAACAAGTACTTCAAATTTGTGGATCTTTGTCGAAAAGAAGGAATAACTGTACCGATAATTCCAGGAATTAAACCCATTCACCTTAAAAATCAATTAACAATACTTCCAAAGATTTTTCGTTCCGATATCCCTGAGGATTTAGCTATCGAGTTGAAAAAATGTAAGGACAACGAAGATGCTAAAGAAGTTGGGGTAGAATGGTGTATCAAGCAGTGTAAAGAGTTGATAGCACATAAAGTACCAAGCATTCATTTCTATTCCTTTATGGCTTCAGAAAGTGTGTATAAAGTGGCAAAAGAGATTTATTAACTTTCTAGATAATTGAGTGTTTGCCAATACGTGTTCATCAGTAAAAATATAAATTTATGTATTTTAGAGATATAATTGGACTAACGGACATCAAAAAACATCTTATTGAATCAGTTCAAAAAGGTTATGTTCCTCATGCTCGTATCTTGTATGGTGCTGAAGGAATTGGTAAATTGCCATTGGCGATATCTTATGCTCGTTATCTTAATTGTCTAAACCCTACCGAAACTGATGCATGTAGTGAGTGTAGTTCTTGTTTAAAATTTGACAAGTTTGCACATCCTGATCTTCACTTCGTGTTTCCGATGGTTCAAAAAAGAGCAGAAAAGCTACTTGTTTGCGACAATTATTTACCGCAGTGGCGCTCCTTTTTAACCGAAAACACTTACTTTAATCTTGATAAATGGCTCCAATATATCGATGCTAAAAATGCCCAAGGGATGATATATGCCCAAGAGAGCGAAGAGATTATTAGAAAACTAAACTTGAAGGTCTACGAAGCCAAGTACAAAATAATGATTATTTGGTTGCCCGAGAAAATGAACCTTGAGTGTGCAAACAAACTACTAAAGATGATTGAAGAGCCACCGGCACACACTATTTTTCTATTGGTATCTGAAGATTTAGATAAAGTTATACCTACTATTAAATCACGCTGCCAACCTATTTATATCAGACCCATTGAACACAATGAGATGATTGGTGCTATCCAGAATAATTACAATCTATCTCTTAGTGATGCCCAGTCGATAGCACACATTGCTAATGGAAGCTATTTTAAAGCAATTGAACTCGTTGAATCAAATAATGAATCAAACTTCCTTTTAAATCTTTTTAATCGGATGATGAGTGCTTCGATTTCGAAAAAGATTAAAGCAATAAAAGAAGTTGCCGATGAGCTCTCTAAAACAGGACGTGAAGTTCAAAAGACTTTCCTAATTTACTCTCTGAGGATGTTTAGAGAGTACTTTGTAAGTAATTTGAATGTGCCAGAGTTGGTGTATCTAAATCGAGAGGAAGCACGTTTACAGAGTCAATATTCAGCTGCTATTAATGAGAGCAACATCGAGATTCTTGTGCACGAATTCACTTTGGCACACAGACAAATAGAACAAAACGGAAATGCTAAAATTATTTTTTTAGATTTATGTTTGAAATTAACCATGCTAATAAAAAAATAATTTGTTATATTGCAGAGGTTTTAATTTAAAATAATGAGAATCTTGCCCATCTCGAGATTATGGGCATAGATTTACAACTATATAATGGAATACGAAATAGATAAAGATTCGCTCGATGAATTTAATGCAGAGAGTGTAAAAATAAATAAACAAAACAGAGAACTCATCAAATGTCGCGGTTTTAATGCTAAACTACATACTTACAATTGGCTCGAAGATTATCCTGAAATGCAGGATTGCACCAACTTAGTAGAGGTTCAGTTTAAAAACACTCGAAAATGTTTTTATGTTAATAGCAACGATATCGAATTAAAACAAGGTGATATGGTTGCAGTTGAGGCTATGCCTGGACATGATGTTGGAACAGTGACGCTTACAGGAAAGCTTGTGCTGTTGCAAATGAAGAAAAACAACTTTCGTCCTACCGAAGATGGGTTGCGAAGGATTTATAGAATTGCTCGTGAGGGTGATTTAGAAAAGTATGAGCAAGCAAAAGCGCGCGAAGAGATAACAATGATTCGCTCAAGAGAAATAGCGCAAGATTTGGGTCTCGACATGAAGATTGGTGATGTGGAGTATCAAGGCGATGGAAACAAAGCAATCTTCTATTATATAGCCGATGGGCGAGTCGACTTTAGGGAGTTAATTAAAATACTTGCAAGTGAATTTCGAGTAAAAGTAGAGATGAAGCAAATTGGTGCACGCCAAGAGGCTGGACGAATAGGTGGAATTGGTCCTTGTGGTCGTCAACTCTGTTGTAGTGGGTGGCTTACCAATTTTGTCTCGGTATCAACCTCTGCAGCTCGTATTCAAGAGCTATCCATCAATCCGCAGAAGTTGGCTGGACAATGTGCTAAACTGAAATGCTGTCTCAACTACGAAGTCGATGCCTATATTGAAGCACAGAAAAATCTACCTTCCCGTGAAATTTCCTTAGAAACCACAGATGGGTTGTATTATCATTTCAAAACGGACATCTTTTCTGGAATGATGACCTATTCGTTGGGTAGGAATTCACTCTCTAATTTGGTTACTATTCATAAAGACCGAGTATATGAAATAATTAACTTGAACAGAAAAGGTATAAAACCGACTAAGTTAATTACAGAAGCTCAAGAAAGTCAGGCTCCAAAAGAGGCTTATGGAGGAGGCTCTTTGAATGACGATAGTATTACTCGTTTTGATAATTCGGGACGAAGCAAACCTCGAAATAAACGAAGAAAGTCATCAGTACGTCGCAGGAAGAGAAGAAGTCGTAACGAAAACAAGGGACCTACTAAGAGTGATAAATAATATTATTCGATGTTTTGTTGGTATAGTTTTTTTTATCTGTTTTGCTTCATGCAATCAAGATGAGGTTTATTATAAATTCACTCCAATACCACAAAATGAATGGAGCAAACAGGATGAAATTAGTTTCGTCCTTGACTCACTATCTATCAATCCAACACATAAATATAACATCTCGTTAGAGATAACTTACAATCTAAACTATCCTTATAAAAACTTGTATCTATACATAGAGCACACCCTTCAAGACAGTATATCAAAGTGCGACACTGTAGAGTGTGTTTTGATAGATGATTTTGGAAGGTGGCAAGGAAGTGGCAATGGAGCCACCAGACAACTTTCAGTTTTGTATAAAACAAATTTAATGTTAGACACCACATTGCATAACAAGATTGATATTTATCATGCAATGCAAGATTCAGAATTGAAAGGAATAGAGCGAGTTGGCTTGAGGGTCTATTAGTTTTTTGTTTTATTCGACTCTTTCTTTTTCCCTTTTGTGGGTGACTCTACCAGCTTCTCCACATTCTTACTAATTACAGTTTTCAATTCTGCTTGCAACTTCTTTATTTCAAGTGCTTGGTTATTGATAGTGAGAAGAAGTGCGTTGAGCTCTTCATTTTCAACAGAATCTGGGAATTGAGCTTTTACTCTTCCAATGAAATCACTCAACACATTCATATAGTTGTTAAAAGCATCATAAGGCGATGGATATGGGCTAAATTGTGCGTGAACCGCACCATCAGAGAAGTGCTTTGTTGACATATAGTAGAAATGATCACTTGACTGCAAATATAGCCAGTCTTGCTTCAATCTGCGGTCGTTACACATTCTAAGTCTTTCACCAATATCATATAGTGTTTTCAATGCTTCTTTTTGTAAAGTGTTTCCTATCCACGCGCTCAAATCTCTCTCTTCGTCAGCCCACGAAATAGGGTAGGGTACACTCAATTCAGCTATTGGTTCGTTTTCATCCATCACTTCAGAAGGCGTCGAAAACTTCATCCCTTTCTCAAATGCAAAATGTGGAAGGGCTTTCATAAACTCGAATATACCTGTATGAGAGGGTTGCATACTTCCAAAGGTCTCATAATTCATGAACAGGTTAAATACCTTTTCCTCGGCAGGCATCTCATCAATCCAGTTGATAAATTTATCGGCAGTAAGTGGATATTCACTCCAAGTATAATTGGAGAAACGAAACATAATATCGTCACTTAACTTTGAGTTTTTGAGTAAAAGCTTAAGCTTTGGGTCTAAAGCTGACTTATAAACAAAATTAGGACTCTTCCATCCCAAAACATGTTTAGCACTATCAGTAATTACTTTGTTGTATCCCAATTCCGAAATGCTCTTACCAATATCGTCTGAGTATATAAGTTCTGTGTTTCTAAAAGTGGTAGGTTTTTTATCGAACAACATCTCAATTTTATCAGAATGTTGTTTTACTTGACTTTTAAAATCTATAGAGTCATATATAGAGGCTAAAGAGTGTCCATAAGTTTCGGCTAAAAACTCAACACTTCCTGTGTCTGCCAGTTCCCTTAGCCCACTTATTACCTCTGGAGCATATATTTCCAGTTGTTCTAAAGCAGTTCCAGATATAGAGAACGCAACTTTGAAACGTCCTTTATATTGATTTATTAAATCAAAAAGCATTCTATTGGCTGGGACAAAGGATTCACTTGCAATCTTTTGCATAATGTTTTCATTCGAAAAATCGTCGTAATAATAATGATCTTTTCCAATATTAAAAAAACGATATCTTTTCAATCTAAACGGTTGATGTATTTGAAAGTAAAAGCAAATGGTTTTCATATTCTATTATTTTTTTCATTCGTTACATTATCTACAATACGAATTTATTATATATATCGCGCACTTTTTGGCCTGCATATTCCCACTTTATTTCGTCTACCTCTTTCTTACCCTCTACTTTTAAGTATTCAGCCATGCCAGGGTGTGTACAGATTGAGTATATTGCATCTGCCATGGCATCCACATCCCAATAGTCAGTTTTTATCACATTCTGCAATATTTCTGAACATCCCGATTGGTTTGATATAATAGATGGTACACCACACTGCATTGCCTCTAAAGGAGAAATGCCAAAAGGTTCGGATACAGACGGCATAACATAGACGTCGCTCGAGTTGAGCATCTCATACACTTGCTTCCCTTTTAAAAAGCCGGTGAAGTGGAACTTATGGGCTATTCCTCTATCGGCAACCAGTCGTATCATTTTGTTCATCATATCGCCACTACCCGCCATAACAAAACGTATATGATTGCTGTTTTTCAACACTCGTGTGGCTGCTTCAACAAAATACTCTGGTCCCTTTTGCATGGTTATTCTACCTAAAAAAGTTACTACCTTCTCTGGCACTTTAGTCAATCGCTCTATGGCTATTTTGTCAGGACTAAGGGGTTCAACCGCGTTATGTACAGTAGATACTTTACTGGGGTCTTGATGATATTTCTCTATCACTATACGACGGGTAAGGTTGCTCACACAAATAATATGGTCGGCGTGATCCATTCCATTTTTCTCAATGTTGTAAACCATAGGATTTACGTCGCCTCCACTTCTATCAAAATCTGTTGCATGTACATGTATCACCAATGGCTTCCCTGTAACTGTTTTTGCATGTAGCCCTGCAGCATAAGTTAGCCAGTCATGAGAGTGTATGATATCAAAATCGTATGTGCGTGCTATTACACCTGCCACTATAGAGTAGTTGTTTATCTCTTCCAATAAATTGTCTGGATATTTTCCTGAAAACTCGATACACCCCAAGTCGTTGGTATTCATGTAATTAAAATCTGCGTATATGTTATCACGCAAATTAAAATACTCTTGGGGGTCCATAAATTTTCCAACTTTCGATTTGGCAGTCTCCCACGAAATATCGCGCCACACAATGGGTGTATTGCTTGCCCCTATAATTTTTAGAAAACTTTGATCTTCATCTCCCCAAGGTTTAGGAATTACGAATGTTATGTCCATATCTTCTTGCATAGACATCCCACGGGTCAATCCATAACTCGCAGTGCCTAATCCTCCTAATATGTGGGGCGGAAATTCCCATCCAAACATGAGTGCTTTCATAATCTATCTATTCTGTTGGCGGTTAATTATATTCTTTTATTAGTTTCATTGCACGGAGTATTTCTGCCACGCTCATTGCAAATGAGTAGGCTCCGTGAGCTATAAATGGTGGACTTGAATCATATAGTTCAGATATGCTACCGATGCAATCGTTCGACATTTCATTTTCGATATCTACCATTATTCTATCTACTAACGAGAGTCCACTCCGTTTGTATACCTTTAGGTAAGCTTCAATGTAGGGACCCAGCAGCCAAGGAAAAGCAGGTCCATTGAAATAGGTTATCTCTTTTTCACGAGGATTGCTAGAAAAATAAGGATTGAAATTCTCACTTTTAGGACTTAAAGACCGTATACCAATTGCGGTAAGCAGCTCTTTGGTAACAAAATCAACTATAGAACGTTGTCTGTGTTTTTCGAGTGGCGAGTGGTCAAGCGACACAGCAAAGAGCATATTGGGTCTGAGACTCCACTCGGTGTGTGTGCCATCAACAAAATCAAACAAATATCCAGCATTATTTAAAAACACAGATGTGAATGACTCTTTCACAATATCACTTTTTAGCGACATCTGATTTTCCATCATAGTATTGCCTTTAGACTTGTAAATCTCTACTCCAAATTTAAGGGCATTGTACCATAGCGCATTAAACTCTACCAAATATCCAGAACGCGCTATCACAGGTCTACCATCTACTACTGCGTTCATCCAACTCACAGGTTTGCTATGTCCATAAGTAATCAATAGATTGTTGTCGGGATCCACACGCAAGTTTGGATGCTTATTGCTCATTATATAGTCTATGATTTCTAAGACAATATCAGCATATCTTTTCTGAAACTCCTTTGGTCTCTCTTTCGCATACTGTTGAAAAGCCCAAATTGCCCAAAGGGGTACATCTGGGTCATCAGCTTGTTTCAAAAATCCCTCGAAGGGCTCCCCAGCTATAATAGATTTGATTTCTTTTATCGCCGTGTCCATTATTTTTTCAAAATCATCTGTTCTGTCCACAGCAAGTGTCGATCCAGGAAGAGATATAAATTGATCTCTTGCCCGCACTTTAAACCATGGATAGCCTGCCAATAAATATTGTTTATTGGGTTGAGGGATATAAAAGAACTGATGGCTCGAGTTTTTCAGACAGTTGTAGAAAGACCCCCGTGGTGTTCTACTTTTTATTTCGTTATTAAACTCTTCTGCCAAATCATCTGTGTTTTTCAAGAAATCTCCAGCAGTAAATATTATAGAATCACCTTTTTTTATGGGCATTTCAAAATAACCAGGCACATACAAATCCTCTTTATACGTATCACCAGCCTGCATATCTTGCAAGTATTCAATTCCTTTGTTCCAATGTGGTTGATAAATAAAATCAACCGGAGCGTTAAACTGCATATACAATTCGGGATAGCCCTCATACATGCAGGTGCTAATTCCATTTTCAACTTCTCGGTATGATTTATCTACTGCGTCATTTTCATGAGTCAATTTAAATACATTTCTGAATGCAAGAAATGGCTTGAAACGGATTGTTGTAGGCGAATGTGCTTCGATCATTTCATAGCGTATCATCACCGAGTTTTTCTGCGACGAAAACATTATCTCTTTTGACAAAATAACTCCCCCTACACGGTAAATAGTTTTTGGGATACTTTCGCTACTAAACTCTCTGATATATTTATGACCACGAGGGCTGTAGTTGTCACCCGAATACTTATGAATTCCCAAATTAAATTCTGCACCATGTTGCACTACTGTTTCATCAAATGACGATAGCAATAAGTGATTGTCCTCATCCAAAGCGGGCACTGGCATCACGAGCAATCCTTGATATTTTGTTGTGTTGCATCCCGATATAGATGTGTTGTGGTATGCACCCCCCCTGTTTGTCCGCAAGACATTGCGATACAAGGAATATTCAAGACTGATGATTAAATCTTTATCAAATTTTAGATAACTCATTTTCAATCATTTTTTAGATTAGATTTCTTTCCGAAAGATATAAATATTAAATTTGCTAAACAAGTGAAAAGTAGCATATTTTAAATCTATATCTGTTTGTAGATGCATAATTCATTTGTAAGTTTGTTGTTATTACAATTCGTTACGCTATGGATGAGTATCAAGACGATTATTTTTCTTTAGAGAAAAAACGAATGCGTATTGCATTTGTTCCCACTCTTGTTTTTATATGTTTGCTTTGGTTGATTTTTGTTTTAGATGCTACTTTAAATTTGAGACTCTATCAATATGGTGTTTATCCATTAGCCACTAAGGGTGTGCCGGGTATATTTCTCTCGCCTTTCTTTCATCGTTCTGCCAAACACCTGTTTTCTAACACACTCCCACTCATCGTACTTATGTGGTGTTTGTACTATTTTTATAGCGAAATTGCTAACAAAACCTTTCTCTTATTATGGGTGTTAAGTGGCTTCATTACTTGGATAATTGGTAGAGAAGCTTGGCACATTGGTGCAAGCGGTGTTATTTACAGCCTGTCTTTCTTCCTTTTTTTTAGTGGCATATTTCGCAAGCACATTCCCCTTATTGCCATTTCATTGATTGTGGCTTTTCTTTATGGTAGCACTGTTTGGAATATGCTGCCGTGGTCTATGCTTTTAGACCCAAGTGTGTCGTGGGAAGGTCACCTTTCGGGAGGAATAAGCGGTTTGATTGTAGCCATTGCTTTCCATAAACATGGACCACAAAAACCAACAAAAATATGGGAGGAGGATGAAGAGGAGGAAGAAAATATTGATGACTTCCTTGATGCAATTCTTGATGCAAGGGATTCTGAAACAAAGGGGGGTGATGAAGGAGATGAAAATGGTAAGTGGTAAGTGGTAAGTGGTAAG
>CAZXGV010000024.1:0-21125 GCA_964640575.1 uncultured Dysgonomonadaceae bacterium | reverse complement strand
ACGATTTGCTTAAGATTGCATTAGAAGAAAACGTAGATGTGGTGTTTATAGGAGCTGGACTTTTTCTTAAGAAACCAGAAATGCCCGAAGGCTGCACAACTAAGTTTGTTCCCAAAGTATCGACTGCTCGTGCTGCACAAGTTATGTTCAGATATTGGGCAAGCAAGTACAACCGTGTTCCCGATGCTATAGTAATAGAGGGTCCTAAATGTGGTGGTCATGTGGGCTTCAAAAAAGAAGAGTTATTAGGCGATCAGAAACCTCTTCACGATTTAGTAAAGGAAACTGTTGCTGTAATCAAACCATTTGAGGAGCAATTCAACATAGAAATACCCGTAATCGCAGCCGGTGGAATATATACAGGTGAAGATATGTACGAAATTATGGAAGCAGGCGCAACCGCCGTGAAAATGGGAACTCGCTTTGTAACCACTCACGAATGTGATGTATCGGATGAATTCAAACAAAACTATATAGCTGCTACGGTTAAAGATATTACATTGATTGATAGTCCAGTTGGTCTTCCTGGTAGAGTTATCTCTAATAGGTTTGTAAGAAAAATACAATCAGGTGAAACAATGCCAATAAACTGCCCTTGGAAGTGCCTAAAAACTTGCGACTACAAAAAAGCACCTTTCTGCATAGCATCAGCACTATTTAATGCTGCACAAGGTAATATGGATGAAGGATTTTCTTTTGCTGGAAGCAAAGCCTACTTAGCTGAAAAGATAATGTCGGTGAAAGAGACCATCAATGAGATTATAAATGAATATGCTGTAGCAGAAGAGTTGGCAAATCTCGAGTTTAGATCTGTATCTTTACAGCAGTAAATTTAAAAAACAAAATAATCAAGCAAATCAGACTTGCAGAAATGAAAAGTAAAATACTATTAGGAGCAATCCTCTCTATAGGAGTTGCAACATTTCTTGTTTCTTGTGCCTCTATACCTAAAAATGCAACTCCTGTTCAAAATTTTGACATCAATAAGTATTTAGGCGATTGGTATGAAATAGCCCGATTTGATTTTCGTTTCGAAAAAGATATGGATAATGTGATGGCTCAGTACAGTCTGAATGAGAAAAACAATGTAGCTGTTCTGAACAGTGGATACAACTATAAAAAAGGAGAGTGGGTATCCGCCGAAGGAGTAGCTAAGTTTAGAGGTGATAAAAACAGTGCAGCACTGAAAGTTAGCTTCTTTGGTCCATTCTACTCTGGTTACAATGTAATTGCTTTAGATGCTGATTATAAGTATGCCTTAGTTGCTGGTAAAAGCCTTGACTACTTGTGGATTCTATCAAGAGAAAAATCAATTCCTGAAAAGATAAAAACAGAGTATCTAAAAGTTGCACAAGAAGTTGGCTACGACACATCAAAACTTATATGGGTAGAGCACAATAAAACAAGTCCATTTGAGAGTGAATAACAACTCTTCTCCATCCTAAATTATAAAGTTATAATAATTGCGTAATCAATCATTGTTTATAATGGATTGCTCTGTCTTAACATATAAATACTACAGATAGTGCTATTACTCCAATATAATTCTTATTTTTGTGTAATTCCATATCATTATGTATACGATATGAATATTTAAGTAGAATCTTTTATTAAAAACTTATTATCTATGATTACAACAGCTAATGCCAACTATTTGAATCTTAGTAACACTAAAACTTATCTACTCGCCACACTTTTTGTGTTGGGCAACTTAGTGTTTCCACAACTGGCACATTTAATTCCACAAGGTGGATTTATATTTCTACCCATCTACTTTTTTACACTTATTGCTGCTTACAGATACGGCTTGTTTGTGGGAATGCTCACAGCAATTTTCTCACCATTAATCAACTCAATGCTATTTGGAATGCCTCCAGTGGCTGTTCTTCCAGCAATTATGATTAAATCGGTTGTATTGGTTATAGCAGCGTGTTTACTAGCAAAACATTTTGGAAAAGTTTCTTTCTTAGGAGTTCTATTGGCTGTTCTTGCATATCAGTTGATAGGTACTGCTTTTGAGTGGATACTTACACAAAATATTTATCTTGCTTTACAAGACATCCGCTTAGGAATGCCTGGAATTTTCATTCAAGTTGTAGGAGGATACTTTGTTTTAAGATACCTCAATCAGTCACAAAAAATATAATTCTATTATATAGTTTACCGCAATTCTTTCTGAGGATTGCGGTAGTTTTTTTAACACTAATATTCTATGCTACCTACCAAATCTTTTGAAGAGGTGCTTCAAAGGTTTAGAGAAATTGAATTTAAAGAGAACTTCGATATAATTGTTGCAATTGCAAACGGAGGAGTAATTCCAGCCGCAATTATAAATCAACGACTTAACATTGAATTAAATCTCTTGAAAATAAACCTGCGTGATACTTTTCAAAAACCCAAATTTGATGCTCCAAAACTATTAGAACCAATCAACTTTGACTTTAAAGGCAAAAAGATTCTTTTAGTAGAAGACCGTATAAAAACAGGAGCAACCGTCAACTTAGCACTTGAGCTATTAAAAGAGGCGAAAACTATTAAAACATTAGCAGTGAACGGCGAAGCCGATTATTCATTATATGATGAATCGTGTTTTCGTTTCCCTTGGATTATATGAAAACTTACAGACTTAAATTATTACTGGCAACACTTTTAAGTGTATCATTCTCATTGAGGCTACATGCTCAACAATCATCTGCTGTGAAAGACAGCATTCAGTTAGACGAAGTCATTGTGACAGGAACATCAAGCAGTATTAGCAGACGCCACCTGCCTATGAGTATTTCCGTTGTAAACAACAAAGAAATAAAAAGTAGATTAGAACCTTCTCTTCTTCCGCTTTTAAGCGAAGAGGTGCCGGGCTTGTTTATAACCCAACGCGGAGTAATGGGCTATGGTGTAGCTGCAGGTGCTGCTGGTGGAATGAATGTGAGAGGTGTTGGAGGTGCACCCACAGCTGGAGTTTTAGTATTGATTGATGGCAACCCCCAGTATATGGGACTCATGGGACATCCACTTGCCGATAGCTATCAATCGTTGATGGCAGAAAAGGTAGAGGTAATAAGAGGTCCCGCATCCATGCTCTATGGTTCGAATGCTATGGGAGGAGTAATAAATATTATTACGAACCAAACCAAAGCCGATAAAACTCAGGCAGCAGCTCAAGTTATGTATGGGAGTCACAATACGCTAAGCGCAGAGGCATCTGCTATGAGTAGAAAAAACGCCTTACAAGGAAACATCCACATTGGATACAATCAATCGGACGGACATCGCGAGAACATGGACTTTGAGCAGTGGAACGGACAAGGTAAATTGGGTTACGAGTTTACCTCTAATTGGAACTCCTATATCGATTTAAATTTATCAACAACTAAAAGCTCCAATCCGGGTGAATTGAACAATGAGATAATTGATAACGATGCAGATATAATGCGAGGTGTAGCATCTGCTGCAATTCAAAATAAGTTTGATAAAACTTCTGGAGCATTAAAGTTTTACTATAATTTTGGCACACATAAAATTAATGATGGTTACAAACCAGGAGAGAGTCCTCTACCCTATCGTTTTCATTCGAACGACCAAATGATGGGACTTTCAGCACATCAAACCTACTCTCTTTTCACAAACAACCAAACAACTGCAGGCGTAGACTTACAGCAGTTTGGAGGAAAAGCTTGGAATGAATTCACCGACCAAACTAATGATGATAAAATACTTGCTGATATTCATTTATACGATATATCTGGATATATACACACTCAACAATCAGTTTTGTCAAACAAGCTATGGCTTAATGCAGGAGTTCGCTTAGACTATCACGAAATGAATGGTGCTGAATGGATACCTCAAGTAGGAGTTAGTTTTTCACCTACTCCTAACAATGTGTTGAAAACAATGGTGAGCAAAGGTTTCCGAAATCCTACTATCAGAGAGATGTATATGTTTCCTCCTCAAAATCCCGACTTGAAGCCTGAAAGATTGATGAACTACGAAGTGTCATACACACACAGCTTTCTGCAAAATAAAGTGTCAATGGGATTAAATGTTTTCTACATCAACGGAGACAATATGATACAGACAAATTTTGTAGATGGAAAACCAATCAACTTGAACAGTGGCAAAGTAGAAAACAAAGGTGTAGAAGTTAGCTCAAAGTATCAGTTGACTAAATCGGTCAACCTGTCAGGCAATTATAGTTATTTGGATATGAAGCATGCTATAATGGGTGCACCAAAACATAAATTGTATGTGGCTGGTAGTTTCACAAAAGAGAGATGGAGTATTTCCACGGGAATACAAGTTATTTCAAAATTATATACATCAATTCAACCTGAAGAGCAAACGGTGAATTTCAACTTATGGAATGTGCGCATACACTATAAAGCTACTTCAAAGCTTGCTTTTTTCGCCAAAGGCGAGAATCTTTTAGGCGAAAAGTATGAAATGAATGCAGGATATCCAATGCCCAAAACAACAGTGTTTGGAGGATTACGAGTAGAGTTATAGAAACCAAAGTCACTTACTACTTGCAACTTATTACTAACGACTAACGACTTATATTTTTTAATACCCAACACTATGAACAGAAGAAACTTTTTAAAAACAGTAGCTCTAACGGGAGCAGCTTTCTCAATTAAAGAGAGCGATGCAATGAGTATTCTCACCCAATCATTTGACACAGCCAACTCTGCCAATTCTTACGACCTCGTAGCCATAATGGGAGGAGAACCCGAAGCAATGTTTCGCAAAGCGATAGCAGAAATGGGCGGCATGAAAAAGTTTATTAGTCCAGGAGATAATGTGGTAGTGAAGCCTAATATTGGATGGGATCAACCTGTGGAAATGGGAGCCAACACAAACCCGAAACTGGTTGCAGAAATCATAAAACAGTGCTTTGATGCAGGAGCAAAAGAGGTAACAGTGTTTGACCATACTTGCGACAATTGGCGAAAATGTTATGCCAACAGTGGTATCGAGGAAGCAGCAAAAGCAGCAGGAGCCAAAGTAGTGCCTGCCGACCAAGAGTCATACTACAAAACAGTATCCATACCAAATGGTCGAAGCTTGAAAACAACCAAAATACATCAAGCCATTGTAGATTGCGATAAATGGATAAATGTACCAGTTCTTAAGAATCATGGCGGAGCACAACTCACTATCTCAATGAAAAATCACATGGGTATTGTGTGGGATAGAGGCTATTTTCATGCCAATGATTTGCAACAATGTATTGCCGATATCTGTACTTATGAAAAACCTGCTGTTCTCAATGTAGTAGATGCCTACCGATTGATGAAAACAAGCGGACCGAGAGGGAAATCAGAAGCCGATGTGGTGTTATCCAAAGGATTATTCATTTCGCAAGATATTGTTGCGGTAGATACAGCTGCAACCAATTTTTTCAATCAAGTAAGAGAAATGCCTTTGGAAAAAGTGACACACATTGGGAAAGCACAAGAGCTGAAGTTGGGAACGACAGAATTAGGAAAATTGAATATTAAACGGATGCGCATATAGCGAGTTGTACTTTGATAAGCTAAGAGATTGTACTTTAAATCGTCAATAACTGTTGATATTTAAGAAGTTGGCGATATTATCAACCTCTTGACAGTAAGCACTGAAATTCAATTACTCAAGAACAATTGTTTCTCTATAGAATAAACAAATTATAGTTCCATGCTTAGAAAATTACGCATAAGTGTTTCCATCGTATTGTTCGTTTTAATTACGCTCTACTTTTTGGATTTCAGGGAGTTGTTGCCACAGAATCTTCATTTCTTGGCAAAGATTCAGTTTGTTCCAGCATTACTTTCACTTAATCTTATTATTCTGGTGAGTTTAGTGTTGCTCACACTGATTTTTGGTCGTGTCTATTGTTCCAGCATTTGCCCAATGGGCATTTATCAAGACATTGTTGGTTGGTTATCAAAAAAAGCGAAGCGGAAAAAACGATATACTTACAGCCCCGCCAAAACAATTCTAAGGTGGAGCACTCTCCTACTTGTCACTGTTGCTTTTATACTTGGGTTTACATTCTTGTTAGGTCTGCTCGATCCTTATGGCGCTTATGGACGTATAGTTACTCATCTGTTCCGACCTGTCTATTTAGCTGGAAATAATTTATTAGAAACCATTTTCACGCAATTCAATAATTATACATTCTTTCGTGTCGGTATCTATTCGCTCAGCGTTTTGTCAACTGTCATAGCACTCATCACTTTAGTAGGTATCGGATTGTTCGCTTGGCGCAATGGGCGCACTTTTTGCAACACACTCTGTCCTGTTGGCACAGTGTTGGGCTTTATCAGTCGTTTCTCTCTTTTCAAAGTTCAGTTCGACAGCGATAAGTGCAACAGTTGTGGTCTGTGTGCCATGAAGTGCAAAGCCTCGTGCATCGACTCGAAAGAGCTCATCGTGGATTACAGTAGATGCATCAATTGTTTCAATTGTGTGGAAGCTTGTAAAAGAGATGCCATGCACTACAAGCCAATATGGATTAAAAAAAGTAATGTGCAAGAAGAGGTAAAAGATGAAGTCAACCAATCGAAACGCCGTTTCCTCTCTGCAACAGTTACAACTGGTATAGCTGCAACAAGTCTTCTTGCACAAAAGACTACAGGCGTCTCGTTGAAACAAGAATTGAAACGACAACAACCCATTGCTCCTCCAGGAGTGAAGCACATAGATAGATTGCTGCAAAAATGCATCTCGTGTCACTTGTGTGTTACTAAATGCCCCTCGCATGTCATCAAGCCCGCACTTTTTGAATACGGACTGGGTGGAATTATGCAACCCAAGCTCTATTTCGATCACGGTTTTTGTAGCTACGATTGCACAGTGTGTGGCGATGTTTGTCCAACTGGTGCAATTTTGCCACTCACGAAAGAGGAGAAACACCACACACAAATGGGACAAGTCAATTTTATTTTAGAGAATTGTATTGTCTATTACGACGAAACAAGCTGTGGAGCCTGTTCCGAACATTGCCCAACACAAGCTGTGAGCATGATTCCCTACAAAGGAGCACTCACCATTCCCCACATCGAACCTTCCATTTGTGTTGGTTGTGGTGGATGCGAATATGTGTGCCCCGCCATTCCTTTTAAAGCTATTTATGTGGAAGGATTGAGAGAGCAGCAAATAATTGAACTGGAGCATGAAGAAAAGGAAGAGCATGTGATTGATGATTTTGGATTTTAATTACTTCATATTTCAATAAAACTTAATTCAATCTATCAATGGAATCAATCGAAAAAACACTACAAGAACAACGCATTGAGTTTGCCAACAGTACTTTCATGGCAACCCCACTGGCTGGTCTAATTGCATGGTCAATAACAGGTATTGCTGCACTTATTTTACCTACTTACTATGTAGTTTGGACGTTGTTTATTGCCACTGGCAGTATTGCCTATTTGGGAATGTTCATCTCTAAGTTTACGGGTGAGAACTTTTTGGATAAAAACAAACCAAAAAATGAATTTGACCAGCTCTTTATGTTCACAGTGGTACAAGCACTGCTGGTGTATGCTATTGCCCTTCCCTTTTTCTTAGTTGACTACTCTTCGCTACCCATGACAGTTGGAATATTGACAGGGCTAATGTGGGTCCCCTTCTCGTGGATCATCAAGCATTGGATTGGCTTGTTTCATGCAATAGTTAGGACTGTTGTAGTGCTTGCATTGTGGTATGCATTTCCAGCACAAAGATTTGTGACGATACCGTTTGCTATTGTTTGTATCTATATTGTTACTATTCTTATTCTGAGGAAAAGAAAGAAAGTAAATTAATAACCCTACCAGCAAATAATTCAAATAGTTGCAAATTGCACTCATTTAATGCATAATTAATACTTTGTACAAAAGTAAATCTGTATATTTGTAACTAATACGAATATGTTCTGACTCCCGTTGATAGACAAGGAGCTTTGCATTTATTCAAAAAAAACACTTTAAAAACAAATTAATTTTTAAAACATATCTTTATGACTTGGCTTAAAATACTACTCATAGCAATTGTTGTAGGTGGAATAATCGGCTACATTTCATCAGGAAGTAAAGAGGGTGCAAAACGAGGTGCAGCATCTTTCGGATTTGGTTGTGGCTACATTCTCCTGCATATTTTCTTTGCATTTATAGGAATATATCTTTTGTTTGAGCTTGGGAAATGGTTGTTCCTCTAAATAGATAGAAGATAACATGATATAAAGTAGTGAAAATCTACGGATTGTTTGTTATGTCATAATACAAATAGAACAATAACTTTAGACAACTTCGTTAGAGGAGGGCACTTATCTCATTCATGCTAAATCCTCCCTAAACGGATGATTATTTAGTTCGTTTCCACTTATAATTATTAATAATCTACTCTAATTATATCAATATAGTAAACAGCAAAAGCCCGATTCGAAAAACTTTGTTTTTCGAATCGGGCTTTCAATATCATTGTGATATAATATAAAACAGCACTTATCAAAAGTACGAAATTGATTATATGGTAAAACTGTAGTTGATACTTGCCTCATTTACGAGTCTCAAACCACTAACCATCGATTTTATTCCCGAGGTTTCGAGTCCCTCAATCACTACCGAAAATCTTTTCTAAACATTTCTTCAATGGAAGATTTCAGTGACAACAGTTGAAACTTGAATCTTCGGTCGAAGATTTGACGAACAAGAGATGAAAATCAAATCCACGACGGTTTTTCTGAGAAACAACAGTTGAATTTCAAATCCTTGATGAATTTCCTCTGCACAGAGAGTCGAAACTCAAATCTTCTGTCAAAAATTTAACAAACAAGAGACGAAATTCCGATTTACTCCAATTTCTCCTCCATTTATCTCCCGAAAATCCGATTTACTTGAAAAAATAGCGCATTTGTGCTTTTCTAAACATTTCTTCCATGGAAGATTGCGTTTTCATCTCTTGTTTGTCCAATCTTCAACGGAAGAAATGTTTTATGTCTCTTTTATAGTATGTTTTCGATAAAATCTGTCAGGAAAAGCTCTTTGTGTGACTAACTTTCTGCAGTGGATGCAAATTTCAATCGATAAATGCACCATGATTTTTATAGGATGCAACAATCAACGCCTATCGTTTCGTCTTTTT
Organism: uncultured Dysgonomonadaceae bacterium; assembly: GCA_964640575.1. Classification (GTDB taxonomy): domain Bacteria; phylum Bacteroidota; class Bacteroidia; order Bacteroidales; family Dysgonomonadaceae; genus UBA2632. The sequence continues at coordinate 12,017 of CAZXGV010000024.1, read as the reverse complement.
GTAGTGGTCAGCAAAGTTGAGTCTTACAACAGCAATCTTTCTGAGAGTGGGTTGATTCCGTCAGTTGAATGAGTAATTTTCGGTGGAGAATGTAGTGCAAGGCTTGATTAGTAGCTTTCACTATCGTTAAGGATGACGCGAGAGAAGCACATCGCTCTTGCTACACACAATACTTGTTGCGTTACAAACGCAGAATCATAACTCTCGATACCGTTATGCATCGAGATTGGCTTTTGGAAAAAAGCAATAATGGATTGCTTTATTTTGCGGAGCTTTTTTAGCTTCGAGCACATTCTTGTAAATTGAAGAAGACGTGACTATAGCCAGATAATGACTTTTATAACCTATATCCCTTGATTAAAACCAACGGCAAGATAGCAACCTCTATGCATCTGAATATGTTTTTAGAACTCTAACTCTACTCAATTTACAGCTCTAATTCATTAAATAAGATGCCTTAGTGCAACAAATAGATTAATTATAACACTTTATATATGCTGTCTGTCATATCGATTTGTTTAAAGTGACGGACAAGTCTGGAATAGTGTGCTCTTTAGCTTCTGGCTAACATAGCCTCAATTTGTTTTTCCAACTTCAACAAATCGATGGTAAAATTGCGAATGCCTTCAGCCAACTTCTCTGTAGCCATAGCATCTTCATTGAGCATCCAACGGAATGTTTTTTCGTCCACACTTATTTTTTCAAGTTTCGATTCTTTAGCCGCTTCGGGTGTTAACTTCCTATCCAATGTGTCCGAAGTGTTTTCGAGTTCTTCTAGTAAGTCGAGCGAAATGGTGAGTAAATCACATCCAGCTAATTCTGTAATTTCTCCAATGTTGCGAAAACTAGCACCCATCACCTCCGTTTTATAATCAAACTTCTTGTAATAGTTGTAAATCTTTTTCACCGACAACACTCCAGGATCCTCTTTGGGTGCTATCTCATCTACATCCCTATCCTTTAAGTGCCAATCCAATATGCGCCCAACGAAAGGCGAAATCAGTCGCACTCCTGCATCAGCACAAGCTACAGCCTGAGCGAAAGAGAAAAGTAACGTTAGGTTGCAATGAATGCCCTCTTTTTCCAACTCTTCGGCTGCTTTGATTCCTTCCCATGTAGCAGCAAGTTTTATCAAGACACGGTCGCGCGAAATACCTTCAGCTTCATACAGCGCAATCAAATCACGTGCTTTTGCAATCGATCCTTCTTTATCGAACGACAATCGTGCATCTACCTCTGTAGAAACTCGATTGGGAACAATTTTTAAAATCTCTAAACCAAAGTTTACTGCCACTTTATCCATTGCTTTTTCTAATTGAACATCTTTATCGTCCAATCCACTGTTCTTTGCAAAAGTGATAGCTTCGCGCAATAATGGAGCATACCGTGGGTTTTGCGATGCCTTAAATATCAATGAGGGATTGGTTGTAGCATCTTCTGGCTTAAACGACTCTATGGAGATAATATCACCTGTGTCGGCTACCACTCTTGTCTGTTTTTTTAATTGTTCAAGCAAATTCATTGTCTTAGGGTTTTAAATGTATGTTTATTTGTTACTTTGGTGTTCTTTAGCAAGTGAAAAGGTTAGTGGTTAACAATTTATTAGGCCGAGTAAATATACGCTTAATTTTCAAGATTACAAAAAAATAATACATTACTCTGATTATAAGACAACTATGTAGAATTTTTGTGAAAGTTTAGACAATAAAAAAGACGACACATTACATGCCGCCTTTTTATATTAATATAATATTTTAAGCAATTAACAAGCCTAATTTAGTCTTACTTTTCAGTTTCAGAGTCCAACTCATTCAATGATGCCACTAAATTTCTATCACCATAAGCATTATCAATCCGTGCCACATTAATCCAGAATTTGTTTTCTGCAACATGTGGAAGTGGATAAATTGCTTTTGAACGAGGATAAGAATGCTTCCACTCATCAGCCACAGCTTCGTATTCAGGATGTGGAGCATTTACAACCACGTTGTCTTCTAATGTAAACGTTCCATCTTCTACTTCACGTATTTCTGTGCGAATTTGATTCATCGTCTCCACAAATCGGTCAAGTTCAATTAAGCTTTCACTTTCAGTTGGTTCAACCATCAATGTGCCTGCCACAGGAAATGACAATGTAGGCGCATGGAATCCATAGTCCATCAATCGCTTGGCAATATCGGTTTCAGTAATCCCCGATTGATCTTTTATTCTACGACACTCCAATATTAATTCATGCCCCACTCTACCCTTCTCTCCTCGATAAACAATTCCATAAGAATCTTTGAGTTTTTCAGCTAAATAGTTTGCACTTAATATTGCATTTTTAGTAGCTTCTGTCAACCCATCGACTCCCATCATTTTGATGTATCCATAAGTAATAGTTGAGACACCCGCACTACCATAAGGAGCAGACGAAACAGTGTTAGCATCCGTATCACACATAACAGGATGTCCTGGTAAGAATGAAACTAAGTGTTCTGCCACACAAATTGGTCCCACTCCTGGACCACCCCCTCCATGAGGAATAGCAAAAGTTTTGTGAAGATTGAGGTGACACACATCAGCTCCAACAATGCCTGGATTGGTAATACCTACTTGAGCATTCATATTGGCACCATCCATGTAAACTTGTCCACCTGCTTTGTGAATGATATCACACATTTCACGAATTTCAGCTTCAAAAATTCCATGAGTCGATGGATAAGTAATCATGTAAGCTGCTAAGTCTGATTTGTATTTTTCAGCTTTAGCACGCAAATCATCCATGTCTACGTTACCATTCTCGTCACAAACAACTGTTTTTGGAGTAAACCCAGCTTGAACCGCACTTGCCGGATTAGTTCCGTGAGCCGAACCAGGGATAAGCACAATCTTACGATCTCCCTCGCCAATGCTCTTTAAATAGGCTGCAATAGTAATTAGTCCGGTGAACTCACCTGCTGCGCCCGAGTTGGGTTGTAAGCTGGTTGCCGCAAGTCCTGTTATTTCTGCAAGCATAGACGAGAGCTCATCAATCATTTCGTGGTAACCTTGTGTTTGATCAGCAGGTGCATAAGGATGGATACGCTGCAATCCGTGATGTCCTAATGGCAACAAAGATGATGCAGAGTTTAACTTCATTGTACACGAACCCAATGAAATCATTGAATGAGCAAGCGAAATATCTTTTTTCTCTAATCTTTTTATGTAGCGCATCAATTCTGTTTCAGTATGGTAACTATTGAAGTTGGGATGCGTCAAAAAATCGGATGTGCGTAAAAACTTTTCGGATAGAATTGATTTGCTTTCAAGTCCCTCAAGTGTAAACACCTTTGAACTTCCTACCACCATTGCAAAAACAGCTAACAACTCAAGAACACGATACTCATTGGTTGTTTCGTCTATACTAATTCCAATTTCTCCTGTATCAAAATAACGTAAATTTATTTTTCTTTCCTTTGCATTTTCTCTGACTACGTCTTGAGTTATATCTTCAGGCAGTTTGATTTTCAATGTGTCGAAGAAAACATCGTTGATTTGTTTAAATCCTAACTCCGTCAACTCATCTTCAACAAATGATGCAATTGCATGGATGCGTTTTGCTATTTTCTTGAGACCTTCTGGTCCGTGATAAACTGCATAAAAAGAAGACATTGTGGCTAATAAAGCTTGAGCCGTACATATATTACTGGTTGCTTTGTCACGACGGATATGTTGTTCACGTGTTTGCAAAGCCATTCTGTAAGCTACTTTACCATGGGCATCTTTCGAAACACCTATAATTCTGCCAGGCACTTGGCGTTTGTATTCATCTTTGGTTGCAAAAAATCCAGCTGACGGTCCACCAAAAAACATGGGGATACCAAAACGTTGGCTACTTCCAAAAGCAATATCAGCACCCCAATCTCCAGGAGGAGTTAGTTTTACAAGCGCCATTAAATCTGTGGCTACAGCAACTTTACAATCCACAGCTTTTGCTTTTTCAACAAAATCAGTGTAATCTTCTACATTACCATTGTTATTTGGATATTGAATGATTGCTCCGAAGAAAGAATCATCTAAATCAATTGTTTTATAATCTCCAATTTCCACTTCAATACCAACGTATTCCATGCGAGTGCGAATGACAGATATGTTTTGTGGGAAAAGCTCATTGTCAAGAAATAGTTTCTCCGCATTTCTTTTCACCTGATCGCGACTTCTCAATGCATACATCATTGATGCTGCTTCGGCGCCAGCAGTCGACTCGTCAAGCAATGAGCTGTTTGCTAAAGGCAAACCTGTTAAATCGCTAACCACTGTTTGAAAATTGATTAAAGCTTCCAAGCGTCCTTGCGAAATTTCAGCCTGGTAAGGAGTATAGGAAGTGTACCACCCTGGACTTTCGAACACATTGCGATAAATTGCAGCTGGAGTAATGGTATCATACCACCCCATCCCAATGTACGAAACAAAGACTTTGTTTTTTGCAGCAATAGTAGCTATTTCCTCTGCATATTCTTGCTCAGAAAGAGCTTTAGGTAGCTTCATTGGTTCAGACATACGAATATCTAATGGGATAGTCTGATCTATTAATTCATCCAATGTAGAAACTCCAATAGCTTCCAACATTATCTTTTGGTCTTCAGTGGTAAGCCCGATATGTCGTGATTTAAAGTGTTCCATTTCCATAATATATATATTTTAGTTGTCTGTTATTTATCAGTTTATGAAGGTTAGAGCGAGCTACTTATATGCAAAAAAGGATTCGATTTAGTTTCTCTTTTTACAGTTGTTGCAGGACCATGTCCTGGATATACAACTGTTTCGCTTGGCAAAGTAAGTAGCTTTGTTTTAATCCCTTCAATTAATTGCTCGTGATTTCCTTGCGGAAGATCAGTTCTACCAATACTCCCTTGGAATAGTACATCACCCGAAACTACTACGTTTTCCTCTTTATTGTAGAAAACAATACTTCCTGGCGAGTGACCAGGAATATGCATGATGGAAAGTTTTTGATTGCCAAATTTGATGACATCACTTTCATCAATATATTTTCCAACGGTTGGCTCATAATCTCCATTTGGTGTGAAACCAAACATTGCCAACTGTTCGTTCATTGTTTCAAGTAAAAACTCATCCGCTTTGTGTGCTTGCATTTCTATGTCAAATTGTTTTTTAATAAAATTGACTCCAAAGACATGGTCAAAATGCAAATGGGTGTTTATCACGTGCTTAATTACTAAGTTTTTGTCTTTTATAAAGCTGAGAAGTGCTCGTTGTTCGTTAGGATAAAAACATGCTGCATCAACAATAACGCATTCACGAGTTTTATCATACAACACATACGTATTTACTGCAATGGGGTTGAACTCAAATACTTTTATCTTCATTTTTTGAAACCTTTAATTGGAATACTTCAACTTGTGTTATAGCTATAGTAGTAAACACAAAAATAAGGTTTTCTTTCCACTTCATGAAGAAAATTATCCCATTTATGCTTTATTAAACAATAGGTAAATAGACCAGTTTTTTAGTCTCAAAGAAAGATTCTGAGAAATAATGTGTCAAAGGAAAAACCTCCACTCTGTTTTTAAATGGTTTCAATTCAGCTTCTAAGTTTCCGCCCTTTAAACAAATCACACCATTATTGATTGCATTTTTGTTGGTATGGATTATATTTTTGCGTACTAACTCTACAAACTTTGGCAGTGGCATAACAGCGCGACTAAGCACAAAGTCGAACTTGCGCTTTTCGTCTTGCGCTCTTCTATGAACAGCCTCAACATTCGAGAGAGAGATTGCTTGAGCTACTTCATTCACCACTTTTATTTTTTTGCCAATACTGTCAATCATTACAAACTCGAGTTCTGGGAAAAAAACAGCCAATGGAATGCCTGGGAAACCTCCTCCTGTACCTACATCCAAGATACGTGTTGACGGTCTGAAATTTATAAATTTAGCAATGGCTAATGAGTGTAACACATGATGCACATACAAATTTTGGATATCCTTGCGCGATATTACATTGATTTTTGAATTCCATTCAAGATATAAATCAAACAAAGCATCAAATTGCTTGATCTGTTTACTTGAAAGAGAGGGGAAGTAATTTAAGATTGTTTTCACGATATATTATTGTTCAGCCAATTTTGAAACAAGGGTGTTATTTTTGAGCAACATTCTCACCTCATCATAGGATAGGAACACTTTTGGCGCATCCAACAAATAAGCAGAATATTCCCCTTTATTGAAAATGTAAGTAATTCCATCTGCATCAATAAGAAAATTTTGATTTGGCATAATTTCTTCAATTCCAAAATAGCCCAAGTCTTCTAAATCTGCCACTGTTTTAACTCCGTTTTGCTGCATCAAGTTTTTTTCAAACAGTTGTTGCAATGCCACATCATATCCCGGAGTAAATATGTCATTCTCTGACAGCAAGCTGCCATTTCTAAGATTTATCACAAAATTGTTGCATGAACTATAAGAGGCAGCACCACCTTTGTTGTTCAATCGACTTACCTGAAATGACAACAAGTTGTTTTGGTTGAAATGCACCTTATTTGTTAGAGTCTCACTATATGAATAAAACTCATTCGACTGAAGTTCGTCTTCGTGGTTAGCATCAAAGTTTTGAGGAATCAGGTTAGAGTGATTTTCTAAATCCTGTAGTTTGTCATCAAAAACACGCGCATCAATTTCATAGTTTTTCACAAAAGTTTTTGCATATCGTTCTATAGCTTCCTCTGGAGTATAGTCATCATATGTTTGTCCGATTGTATTGCGAATGAAGAGTTGTTGAAGTCTTTCTAAATCAGATTTAGGACTCTTAATGGGATATACAAAATGAATATTTAAGTCGCAAAACGGATTTAATGTATCATTATGTAAATGGTGTTTTCGGTTAACTATCAGGGTGTCAAATAACACCTGATTGTCTTTTGAGAACATGCTTTTACTACCACTATTGCAACCAACAATAACAATAGATAGTAATGTAACAACAGCGATTTGAATAGTAATATTTTTCATTTAATAACCCTATAGAGGAGTACTTTTGTGAGTCACAAAAATACAACTAATTATCAGTTAATTCCGATTCTTTCAATAAAATCCTATCCATACAACGCTTTAAGGCTACTTTTGTTAAAAGAAATGTATTAATATTTTTTAGATGCAGACGATAATCCTATTCGCTTTTTTCGGTTTCATTTTCTCCTGAAGAAGAATTCGTGGGGAGAACACCTAACTCTTTAGCTTTCAACATCAAAAAACGGTGTGCAGCTTCGTACTCATTTGGTATTTCTCCATCCAGTATTGCTTCCTTAATAGCAGACTTCAATCGACCAACCAAAGGTGTTTGTCCTAAATTAAACAATTGCATAATCTCATGTCCATCTATTGGAGGCTCAAAATTTCGTACACGGTCTTTCTCTTCTATTTCTTTTAGTTTGTGCCTAACAATTTTGAAATTTTGAAGAAATCTGCGCACTTTGTGTGGATTCTTTGAGGTTATATCTGCTTCACAAAGCTTCATTAGTTCATCGATATCGTCGCCTGCATCAAAGAGAAGTCGACGAATTGCGGAATCTGTAACTTCTTCTTCTACCAGTTGCATGGGTCGCATGTGTAATGACACCATCTTTTGAACATATTTCATTTTTTCGTTCAATGGAAGTTTCATGCGACGAAAGATTTTAGGAATCATTTTCTGACCCACAAAATCATGATTATGAAAAGTCCAACCGAGTTTAAGATCCCACCGCTTTGTGTTGGGCTTACCGATATCGTGTAGCAATGCTGCCCATCTCAACCACAAACTGTCAGAAGTTTTAGAAATATTATCGAGCACCACCAATGTGTGATAAAAGTTGTCTTTATGCCCCACTCCATCTTTTGTTTCTGCCCCTTTTAGAGCTAAAAGCTCGGGAAAGATAATCTCTAACAACCCTGTTTTTTCCAATAATATGAACCCAATAGAGGGCTTTGGCGAAAGAATAATCTTGTGTAATTCGTCTACAATCCTCTCTTTAGATATAATATTGATGCGCTTTTTATTACGTTCAATAGCATCAAATGTTTCTGGTAGAATATCGAATCCAAGCTGTGTAGCAAATCTTATGGCGCGCATCATTCGCAAAGGATCGTCACTGAAAGTAATGTCAGGATTGAGTGGCGTTCTTATAATAAGGTCTTCCAAATCCTTCAAACCATTAAATGGATCAACCAATTCTCCATATCTATCCTTGTTGAGAGAGAGAGCCAATGCGTTGATAGTGAAATCTCTTCGGTTTTGATCGTCTTCGAGCGACCCATCTTCAACAATCGGTTTACGAGAATCGCGCATATAAGACTCTCTACGTGCACCTACAAACTCTATTTCGTATTGCTTATATTTTATTTGTGCAGTACCAAAGTTTTTAAACACACTAACTTTTACATGCTTACCAAGCTTTTTGGCTACAGTCTTGGCTAACTTTATTCCACTACCCACAGTTACTACATCTATATCGTTTGATTTACGATACAAAAATATATCGCGCACAAAACCGCCAATGAGGTACGTTTCCAAACCTAACTCATCTGCTGCTTCAGACAATACTCTAAATATCTGTTTGCTTAAGTGTTGATTTATAACTTCTTGTGAAATAAACATCTGTTCAATATCTGTTATGAATTGCAAAAATACAATAATTAGACCATTTGCCCATATTTTTCTGCTAAATTTGTAGTTGAAAACTATTTTTAGCGTAATGAAATTGAGCTTGAATACCATAAAATATAACTATAATTCGAAACTAATATTCTTTGTTTTCCTTTTTTTGTTTTACGGTATAACATCGTGCCATAACAAAACAAAAAAAGCAAGGGATTATCTTGATACTGCTAAAAAAGCATATCAATTGGGAAACTTCGAAAGCGCTAAATCTAACATTGATAGCATAAAACTTGTTTATCCGAAGGCTTTCAAAGAAATAAAAGAAGGTTTTGACTTAATGCAGGAAGTTCGTACTGCAGAAAACAAAAGAAACATTCTTTTTATAGACTCAATGATGGAAGTTAATTACACTAAACTGAAAGAAGTGCGAGGTCAGTTTGATTTCGTTCGCGACAAAAACTATCAAGAGTTTGGCAACTACATACCCAAATTAACCCCGTCTTCTGAAACATTAGAAGAAAACACCCTCCGAAGTAGAGTTAGTGAAAAAGGAGTGCTATTTTTAGAAAGTGTTTTCTCAGGAAGCAATCTCAATCACAACAAAATAAAAGTTTCGATTCCCGATGGTTCTTATGCCGAGACTCTGACAGTAACAGCAGATGGGCTGAACTATAAGTTCACAACCCTCAAAAGAACATTTGAAATTGTTCGCTTCATTGGGAATGACGAGAATGGCGTTTCTGAGTTTATCTACACCTTTCAAGATTCCCCCATTACACTCACATATATTGGAAAAAGAAACTACAATAAGACTTTATCTAAAAAAGAAAAAACCGCTATAGGTCAATCTTTTGAGCTATCGAGTATTTTGAGTGAAATTGAAGACCTCAAATTTGAAAAAGGAAAATCAGAGTCTTTGTTGCGCTATCTTGAGCAAAGAAAAACAATCAGCAATTAAGAGTTTCTTGCTATATCCAATATAATCCCTCCCCCCCCTTATTTATATTAAATCAGATGAGTTGATGTTTTTACTTTAAAGTAGTATTAAAGTATCCGTTTGCTCTACAATCCTAAAAAGAGTGTGTATATATTTTTCAAATGACTTATTAAAAATGTACTTTTGTTAGTATTAGTATTCGATTAACAATTAAAACACAACATAACATGACAAAGTACGTAGGAGCGCATATCAGCGCAGCAGGAGGTGTGGAAAATGCTCCCTTAAATGCACAGAAAATTGGAGCTAAAGCATTTGCCTTTTTCACAAAAAACCAACGGCAATGGAAGGCTGCCCCGCTAACCGACAAAAGTATCCAGTTATTCAAAGAGAGATGCGTTGAATTAGGATTTGACATGGACTACGTGTTACCACACGATAGTTACCTCATCAATTTAGGACACCCCGAAGAAGAAGGACTGACAAAATCACGAAATGCATTTTTAGACGAAATGCAACGCTGTGAACAATTGGGTGTAAATAGACTCAACTTCCATCCTGGTAGTCATTTAAATAAAATAGAGATTGATGCTTGTCTCGATCGGATAGCAGAGTCAATCAACATTGCACTGGACCAAACAAAAGGAGTAACAGCTGTTATTGAGAACACAGCTGGTCAAGGAACCAATTTGGGTCACACATTTGAACAAATTGCGCATATTATAGACAAAACAGAGGATAAATCGCGCGTGGGAGTGTGTCTCGACACCGCACATACATTGGCGGCAGGTTATGAAATAAGAACAGAAGAATCATTCAAAGAGACTTTCCAGTCGTTTGAAGACATTGTAGGCTTTAAATACCTTAAAGGAATGCACATAAACGATTCTAAAAAAGAGGTAGGCACAAAAGTCGATCGTCACGACTCTATTGGAAAAGGTGTGATGGGCATGTTGGTCTTCGAAATGATTATGAAAGATGAACGTTTTAATAAAATGCCTCTTATTTTAGAAACACCCGATGTAGATTTATGGCCCGAAGAGATTAAATTACTATACAGTTTGAAGTAAACTTAGCAACTATTTCTATTCATTTGAAAAATAATTAGAGAAAAAAATCTTTTCAGTCAATTTAAAATGATTTTAAATTAGAGGCGTAACTTATTAGAAACAAATAAGATGATAAAAGAAAGCGTGCGAATTGTAACTTCACAAAAGAGCTCATGAGGAAAAAAATGGTGATTTAGCATCTCATTTTTTTGGTTAATAAAAAAAATGTTTTACCTTTGCATCGCTTTTGAAAGAAAGCACTACAGGTAGATTCGCTAGCTCAGTAGGTAGAGCACATCCCTTTTAAGGATGGGGTCCTGGGTTCGATCCCCAGGCGGATCACAAAAGTCAAAAATTGAGGGTTAATCTTTAACCCAATAAATCAAATAAAACGTCGTTAGAATTAATTTCTACGACGTTTTTTTATTGTATCTAATAGGTGTAATCTTATCCTTATCTTTTCAATGCCCCCTTACTGAAAATATAAGCCGGTATCTCCACATCAAACTCAATTTCAAGCACAACAAAGTCAGTCCCCTTACCATCTTTCAGCATATCCTTATAGTTCATTTTGGTAGGATACCACCTTCCATCTATTCTCTTTACATCTTTCAGCTCGGTCCGCTTCAGCAATTGTCCGCTTTTGGCGAATAGCTCTTCACGCAATGGCACATATCGTTCTGTGTCAATCCAAACTTTGCGACTATCATAAGTGGCATCATCCACTTTTGCATTCAGTTGTAGAATCCATGTTTTTCTATCATCAATCGTCTCTTCGCCAATCACTTTGGCATCATACATTTCGGTGAGCTTCCTGTTTTCCATCATATCTTCGTAAGATAGGTCGGAGCCCATGAGCGATTGTTTCAACATGTGTCCAGAGAGTTGAATAGTGCGATCGGTAGAAGGGGAGTAAATCCACAAGTTGTTTTCCAATTTGAGCATCTTAGTCCCCTTTTCTCTTGCAGGAGCGAGGTATTCGGAGAATGATTTATTCTTACCTTCTGAGTATCCCACTGAAGTAACAATTCGTTTGTTTCTTCGGCCATAAATAATCATGTCCGATTTGGTGATGCTCGTGTTCGAGTTGATGTTATCATCTACTTTGTTGAGGATGGTAGTGGCATCTTGTGCTTTGGTTTGCGTAATTGATATTAGAGCAAACAGTATTACAATTAAATATTTCATTTTTGTTGTTTTTAGCTGGTTTATACTTCTAACTCCTTGAAGAGTGTAGCTGTTTCGCGTTTGTAAATGCCAATGCCCGAAAGCATCGTGCCAATTACCATAGCCAACACGCCGGGAATAAATCCGATGTATAACAATTGAGGGGTGAATTTCGACTTCAATACCGTTGGCATCATCATGGTGGCATCTTTCATCATTCCACTAATGTCAATGCCATAGCGTT
>CAZXGV010000023.1:8740-21192 GCA_964640575.1 uncultured Dysgonomonadaceae bacterium | reverse complement strand
GAAACGAACAGGTGAATTACCACCTAATTTCGATGAAATGCCTTCTATACCATTTTTGCCAGATCCACTTATACTTGATGAGGGGAATAAAAATATTCCTGTAGTAACACAAGCTCAGTGGGATGAGAAGAGAGAATGGATGAAGCAACAACTAATGAAATACATTACGGGCACAATTCCTCCTGCTCCAGATAATCTGACTTCAAAAATAATTAGTAACAGAATGGATGGAGAGGTGAATCTTCAAATGATTGAACTTTCTTTCGGTCCAAATCATGTAGCTAAATTAACTATGGAGCTGATGATACCTCCTGGTGAAGGACCCTTCCCTGTTTTTCTGACTCAATGGAATCATAGAGAGTGGGCACAAGTGGCAGTGAGACGAGGATACATTGGCTGCGTATATGCAGGAGCGGATGCAAAAGATGATACTGAGAAATACTCTGAAATATGGGCTAATGAATACGACTTTACTCGATTGATGCGCAGAGCATACGGAGCTTCACGCGCTATTGATTATTTATATACCTTGTCAGAGGTTGACAAAGATAAAATTGGAATAACTGGTCACTCGCGAAATGGAAAACTTTCTTTGATGGCTGCGGCATTTGATGAACGTATTACTGCTTGCATTCCAAGTAGTGGAGGAACTGGTGCTGAGGTGCCATGGAGATATTGCTCGCAGAACTATGACATTGAAGATATAGCGCTGCTTGCAGCTGCACAACCGGCATGGCTGCATCCACGATTGCGATTTTTTATTGGGCGAGAACATAAACTGCCAATTGACCAAAATTCATTGATGGCTTTAATTGCTCCCCGTGGCTTGATGCTTAGCACTGCATTGACGGAGGGTGCAAGCAACCCTTGGGGAATAGAACATGCCTATAAAGCAACTAAAAAAGTGTATAAGTTCTTAGATGACGAAAATAAGCTTGCCATTCGTTCTCGTAACGGATTGCATGGGGTATGTGCGAGAGACATGGAGGATTACATAGACTTTTTCGATTATGTTTTTGAAAGAAGTGATCACCAACCAGAGAACAAGCTGTTTTACAAGTATTCTTTTAATGAATGGCGTGATAATAGTGGAGAGAATATAAACCCAACTGATTTTCCTGAGCCGCAAGCATCACTACACATACAATCAATAGCTCAATGGGAAAGTAAAAAATCAGAAGTGCTAAAGTCAATAAACTGGATGCTGGGAGAGGAGCCTGCTGGTGTAACCAATCCAGGTCCGAGTAGTTTAGATAAATCTGGTCGAGGGGAAATTAGCTTTGGCACTTATTTAGTTCGACCTGCAGCTACATCAAAAATGGGAAGAATGAATATTTCGCCCTATAGTGGGTTCGGCGATCAATTATTTGGATACTTATATTACCCCTTAGACAATAATGGAAAAATAAAGAATAATAATTTGCCTGTAGTTATATACTTACATGAATACGATTACTCTAAGGGATTTAATTCATATCACAAAGCAGAAAAGATGATTCAGTCTATAGTTGATAAGGGATTTGCCGTATTCACTTACGACATGATTGGCTTTGGTAATCGCATCGAAGAGGGTACAAGGTTTTACTCTCGTTATCCTCATTGGTCGAAAATGGGGAAAATGGTTGCTGATGTAGAAGGAGCTGTTGATGCTTTGGTGAATTTGGATTTTATAAATAGCGAAAAGATTATAGTAGCGGGTTATTCGTTAGGTGCAGCAGTTGGATTGTATGCAAGTGCAACAGATGAAAGAATTGCAGGTGTAATTTCTGTTGCCGGATTTACGCCGATGCGTACAAATACTTTGGATAGAGGTACGGAGGGAATAATGGCTTGGTCCGAACTTCACGGACTTATACCACGGTTAGGTTTCTTTGTTGATAATGAGTCACGTATTCCTTATGATTTCCATGAGGTTTTAGCTTCAATTGCTCCTCGACCAATCTTAGTTATTGCACCAGAGCTTGATAAAGATGCGCATCTAGAAGATATTAAAAACTGTGTGAAACAAGCAGAGACAATCTTTAATTTGTACGATGTATCAGAGGGTATTGACTTGTTAATTCCAAATGATATTAATAGGTTTTCACCTGAAATGCAGGAGAAGATGTTGGAATGGTTGGGGAAAGAGTTCTAACACTTTTCGAACAAGAGATGTATGTCTTGTACTGCTAAAATTGCAATCAATAATAATTAAAAAATGAAACAACGTAATCAATTATAACAACAAACAAAGTATGAGAAATAAGCATGTCGTATTAATTTTGTCATTAATTTTAATGGCTTTTATAAATTGCTCTAAATCTGGTACAATACAATTAATGATGGAGGTTCAACCTTCAAGTTCTATAAGTAAAGATGTGCCAGTTCATGTAGATGTGAAGTTGCCTTCTAAATTAAGAAAAGCTCCCGTGGAAGAGCTAAGAGTCACTTTAAATTCCGCTGATAGTAAAAATGGAAGTATTCCTGGACAAATTGTTAAGAACGCAAAAGGCGAACATGAGTTATGGTGGATATTACCAATAACAAATATGAATGAGTCATCTAAATGGACAGCAACCATCACTCATGATAAAACTACTTTAGAAGACTCCTTCGAATGGGAAGATACTCCCAATGAACACTTAGATCTGTTTTTTGGAGGTAAACGAGTTCTTAGGTATGAATATAAATTAGGCTCAAACTTCGAGAAAGGGAAAACACTTACTGCCTCAAACAAGCCCTTTTATCATATATACGACCTCACGGGCGAGAATAAGATTACAAACGGACCAGAGGAGGGTGTGTGGTCTCACCATCGTGGGATAATGATTGGTTGGAGAAACATTGGCTTTAAAGGAGAAGACCTCTCTTTTTGGGGTATGGAAGACCTTACTGTTCAAAAACATATTGAGTTTAAGAAAAACATAGCTGGTCCAGTGCTTGCACAAACTGAAGCTTTGATACAATGGAATGACAGCACAGATAATACAATTATTGAGGAAGTGCGTCAAGCAACTATTTTCAGACAATCAGCTCCTGACATTCTCTTAATGGATTATACTTCAGATTTAACAGCAGTTAGTGGAGATGTTATCCTTGATGGCAATGCTGACCATGGTGGTGTTCAGTTTAGAGCTCATAATGATGTAGCCGAAGATGATGAAGAGGTTAATAAAGCACATTATTATTTCCATCAAGACAGTATTGATGCTAAAGAAGATTTCAATCTTCCCTGGGTTGGCATGAGTTATGGTTTGAATAATAAAAGATATAGTATCGTGCAGATGGATAATATGCAAAACCCGCAACCAAGCATGTGGTCGGCTTATAGAGATTATGGTCGCTTCGGTCCATTCTTTAAAACAGAATTAGGTGCAAACGAAACGCTTTCTGTTCATTATCGCTTTTGGATGAGTGAAAGTGATATGCCAGAACGTGATGTGCTTTCGTCAAAATACACCACGTATATTGAGCCTGTAAAAGTTCAAATAATAACAGATTGAGAATTAATTGGGTGTGAAAATGATAATCGGAATTGAAGATGAATCCTCAATTCCGATTATTTTATTTAGTCGATATATAAGTGTTTGTTTCTTTCTTACATGGACTACTTATATTTCATCCACTTAACTAACTCCTTAAGAGTTGGTTTCTTGCCATACATCAAAATACCCACTCTGTAAATTTTGGCTGCCATAATAGATGTTAGGATAAACGAACCATAAAGTAACACGACAGACAACAGCTTCTCCCACAGTGGAACGCCAAAGGGCAGGCGCACCATCATTACGATGGGCGATGTGATGGGGATAAGTGAACACCAAAAGGCTAACGGACCATCGGGATTGTTGATGCTATAGAAACCTGCATAGAATGCAAATAGCATGAGAATGGTGATGGGGGTCATAAATTGTTGTGTGTCTTCTTCGTTGTCTACTGCCGATCCAATGGTGGCAAAGATGGAAGCAAACATAACGAATCCACCTATGAAATAGATAAAGAAATAGAAGATAATCTCAAACCAGTTTACGGACATTATGGATGATAATGCACCTTCGATGTCCATACTTGCAATGCCTCCCATATCACCACTAGCAGCTGCCATTTGTGATGCTTGCTCAGGGTTAGTCAGAAAAAAGGAAGCTCCTGTAAATAGGATGGCAAGCATGACTCCCCAGAAAACTAACTGCGTGATACCTACCAATCCAATACCTACTATTTTCCCAATCAGCAAATAGACAGGTTTTACCGATGAAATCATTACCTCAACAATGCGACTGCGTTTTTCCTCCATCACAGCCTGCATCACCATGCTACCATAAATCATAATAAACATATAGATAAGGATGGTGAATCCACCTCCAACAATGGATGCTACCACAGTGGATGTTTCAGAGATAGTGCCATCAACACCCCATCTCATCGTAGAGAGCGATATATTGCCTCCCGATTCTATAATTTCTCTTACTTGATTGATTGTTTTGCTGTCCACATTGTCTGCGTGAGATAGTGCTTCCAGCTTTTGCTCAGAAACTTTCTCAGAAAGTGTTCTTTCTATCGAGTTGAGCAAATCCATGGGAGCTTGCTTTTCGGAAAGCAGACTGACAGCTTTTGGATTTTCACTTAAATCACTTGTTATTTGCAAAATTGCATAAAGATCCTTGCCCAAACGTGACTGTTGGTCTGTGACATCTGCTTCGACTAATAATTCATACTCGTAGTAAGCGGTGTTTTCAAATTCTGGTGCATAGATACCAGTTTCGTCAATAACTACAATTTTACGTATTCCCGAATCTTGTATGGTTGATAGCCAATAAGGAACGAGTATTAATGCCATGAAAAGGAAAGGCATGAAAATAGTAAGCAGAATAAAAGATTTCTTGGTGACGCGTGAAATGTATTCGCGTGATATGATAATTTTTAATGCGTTCATAGGGAGTGGTGTGTTTTACTGTGTTACGGTTTCAATAAATACTTCGTTCATAGTGGGTAGTTCTTCTTCGAACGAAGCTATGGTATATTTGTCAAGCATTAATTTTATTAGTTGAGATTGATCCATGTCCGTGGGTTTTTTAATACGCACATCACAATACTCATTGTATCTATCGTTTGTAAGCACATCGAAGTTCAACGATTCGTTGTCAAATGTATCGGTCAATAAACGGAATTTATAGATGTCTTTTTTGTGCTGGTTACGCAATTCGTAAACATTACCTTGCAACACGACCTCTGATTGATTGATAAGGGCAATTTCGTCGCACAGAGCTTCTACCGACTCCATGTTGTGAGTAGAAAGAATAATTGTTTTGCCTTCAGCTTTTAATTTCAGCATCTCTTGCTTTATCATTTCAGCGTTCACGGGGTCGAATCCGCTAAACGGTTCGTCAAATATCAATAGATCGGGATTGTGAATAATGGTGGAGATAAACTGCACTTTTTGTTGCATTCCCTTCGATAGCTCTTCCACCTTACGATTGTACCATCCCATGATATCGAACATCTTAAACCATTTCATAATCTCTCGATGTGCCAAGTCGCGCGACATTCCTTTTAATCGTGCCAAGTACATGGCTTGTTCTCCCACTTTCATTTTTTTATAGAGTCCTCGTTCTTCGGGTAGATATCCTATTTTGTAAATGTCTTCTCTTTTTAGCGGACTTCCGTTCAATAGCACTTCTCCACTGTCGGGAGCTGTGATGCGTGTGATAATACGTATAAGAGTGGTTTTGCCAGCACCATTTGGTCCGAGAAGACCAAAAACTGCACCTTCTGGTACACGGATACTTACTTTATTTAGTGCTAAGTGTTGCGAAAATTGTTTCACCACATCTTTAGTCTCTACATAATGCATAAGGATTGGTTGTTAGGGGTTTTGTAATATGGAGTGAGTCTGGAAATAGACTCTTCTCATCACTTTTTAATATCTAATGATTACTTGCTCTCCGAGCATTTTAGCTAATACTTTTTTTATCTCTTCAAGTTTCTTCTTCTCTTCCAATAGTTTGAGAGTTGTTTCAAAGTCATCTCTTTTCTGGGCTTTTTTAATTTCTTTCATCACCACTGAAATCTCTTGCATGATATATTCATTTTTCAACTCTGTTGTAGCACGTGGAATTAAAATTTCTAAGGAGTTTTCTTCAAGCAGGCTTGATTTTTCATCATCGTGTTCTTCGCCCAATGATTTGGCGTGAATCTTGCTCAATTGATATCTGTCACTCACCATTTCTGTAGCCAATTTGCTTATGTTAGCATCAGCATGCGAAATGAAATGTCTTGACGGTTGAAAGTCTGCTCTGACGGCTTCGTTGAAAGCTTCTTCGAAAATTTGCGCATAGAGTGGGTTGGTGATTTTTATGTTGTCACGTTCTAAATCGTAATGTATAAAATCTATTACTGTGCTGCCTTCCTCCACCAAAACATCTATTTCTACATATTGTTTTCCTTTTTTTTGTTTTTGTTTTTCAAAGCGTTGAAAAATCATGGTCATTCCATAACGAACAATGTACCGAATTATTTCTCGTTCATAGTTTTCTATGCGCCTTTTACTACGAGAAACGACTACATTCACTTCTTCCTTGGAGGAACTATCAGAACTATCACTTTTAGCTTGTCCTGTCTCTTTCTTTTCTGGAGATTTGACTTCTCTTGTGCGTATAGGACGTTTCCTTTGATCGTATTTTCGGAGTCGTATTTTATTTACCTCTTGTATCAAGAGCTTTTCGTCTATCTCCAGCAAGTTGGCACTGTCTTTTACATATACCGATCGTTTTATACCATCGGGAATGAGCGCAATGCTTTCTACTATATTAGAGATGAGTCCAGCTCGTTTTATTGGGTCTTCTTTTGTTTCGTCTAATAGGAGCTGTGTTTTGAAGCGAATAAAATCTACTTCGTTATCTTCAATGTACTTATTAAAGCTTTCAGCATTTTGTTTGCGTGCAAATGAATCGGGGTCTTCTCCTTTGGGGAGGAGCACTACTTTTACGTTCAAGCCTTCTTCCAAAAGAAGATCAATCCCTCTGAGCGCTGCCGTAATTCCAGCTGCATCGCCATCGTAGAGCACGGTCATGTTTTGCGTGAAGCGACGGATAAGTCTTATTTGTCCTGAAGTAAGTGCAGTTCCCGATGAGGAGACAACGTTTTCTATACCTGCTTGGTGCATAGAGAGCACATCGGTATAACCCTCGACCATAAAACAACGGTCTTCTTTCACTATGGCTCTTTTCGCAAAGTAGATGCCATAGAGTTCTCTGCTCTTAGAGTATATTTCGCTTTCGGGTGAGTTTACATATTTGGCTAAGTTGTCTGCTTTGCGGAGTATTCGTCCACCAAAAGCTACCACCTTACCCGATAGCGTGTGTACGGGAAAAATTACGCGGCCACGAAATCTATCATAGAGTTGACTGTTGTTTTCACCACCTCCCGAAAGTCCTGTTTTTAATAAAAGCTCCTTTTTATAGCCCAATCGTAAAGCCTCTGCTGAGAATGCATTGCGTTGTTCGAGTGCATAGCCAAGTTCAAATTTCTTGATGATATCGTCTCTGAATCCTCGCTCTTTGAAATAGGTGAGTCCGATGCTTGTACCTTCTGGATGTTCATAGAGCAAATCCTTGAAGTAGTTGCGTGCATAGTCGTTGATAATAAACATGCTTTCGCGCTCACTCTCCAAAATTTTCTCCTTGTCGGTCAGTTCTCTTTCCTTGACTTCAATATTATATTTCTTTGCAAGATACTTCAGTGCTTCGTAGTAGGACAACTGCTCGTGTTTCATGATAAAGTGCACGGGATTGCCACCTTCGCCACACGAAAAGCACTTACAGATATTCTTTGAGGGCGAAACAGAGAACGAGGGAGTGCGGTCGTCATGAAAAGGACACAATCCGAGGTAATTTACACCTCTTTTTTTGAGTGTAACAAAGTCGGAGACAACCTCTACAATTTGGGCTGCTTCTTGAATTCTGTATATGGTTGTTTTGTCAATCATTTTGGAAGTACGAAATTAGCTATTAATGTTGTAAATAAATCACAACTAGAGAAAATAATATTATATTTGTACTTATCTAATCTATTGCATAGATCTTAACAAAATTATTAAAACATGGATACAATAAACTGGTCTGATTTAGCGTTCGGATATATGAAAACCGATTGCAATGTACGTTGTCACTACAGTAACGGTGAATGGAGTAAACCAAAAGTGGAAACTTCGGAGTATTTAACCATTCACATGGCTGCTACTTGCTTGCACTACGGACAAGAAGCATTTGAAGGCATGAAAGCTTTTCGGGGTAAAGATAACAAAATTCGCATATTTAGGATGCGCGATAATGCACTTCGATTGCAAAACTCATGTAAAGGTATTATGATGGCTGAACTTCCAGTGGATCTCTTTGAAGAGTGTATACTGAAAGCAGTGAAGGAAAACGAACGTTTTGTTCCTCCTTACGAAAGTGGTGCTTCGCTCTATATTCGCCCGTTGCTTTTTGGTACAAGTGCGCAAGTGGGTGTGAAACCAGCAACTGAATATACATTCTTAGTTTTTGTTACTCCTGTTGGTCCTTATTTCAAAGAGGGTTTTAAGCCTACACCCATGGCTATCATGCGTGAATATGATAGAGCTGCACCGCTTGGAACAGGGACTTATAAAGTAGGTGGAAACTATGCGGCAAGCATGCAATCGGGTATGAAAGCTGCTGAGATGGGTTACTCTGCAGTGGTTTATCTCGATGCAAAAGAGAAGAAATATATCGATGAATGTGGACCAGCCAATTTTTTCGGAATAAAAGATAACACATACATCACACCTAAATCTACTTCAATTCTCCCCTCTATCACGAATAAGAGTTTGATTCAACTTGCTGAGGGAATGGGTATGAAAGTGGAGCGCAGACCAGTGCTCGTAGAAGAGTTAGCTACTTTTGAAGAGGCAGGAGCTTGTGGCACGGCGGCTGTTATCAGTCCAATATTAAGGATAGATGATTTGGCGAAAAAGAAAACATACGAATTCTGTAAAGATGGTAATCCAGGACCAATCTGTAAGAAACTGTATGATAAGTTGAAGGCAATACAATATGGTGATGAGCAGGATGTGTACGATTGGGTGACGATAGTAGAGTAAATCGATGCATTATTATAATATAAGAAAGCCACTTTTTAGTAAGTTGGCTTTTTTTATTCTTACTATCTACACACAGTAAAACTCCAAAGTATTTAATATCTTCGTTCTCTATTTACTGTTTTACAAACTAATCAAATCGTTTTATGAAAATAAAACCAATATACATACAATTGCTCCTATTCTCGGTGCTTGTTGTGGGTGCTTGCACCAACAAGAGTGAAAAGGAGGCGCAGAATGACAGCAGTTCAAAGCTAAACATTGGGGTAATGTCGTCCATGGATTATCTGCCTTTGGCAGTGGCACAAGAGCAGGGTTTCTTTCAAGAGGAAGGTGTGGATGTAACTATCAACAAGTTTTACTCTGCCAATGAGCGCGATGCCGCTTTCCAAAGTGGCAATTTAGATGGGACTATTATTGACTATACCGGAGCTGCCATTCAGCGAGCGGGTGGAGTGGAGTTGAAAGTTGCGTCGCAATGCGATGGCACTTTTGTTTTGGTAGCAGGAAAAGATTCGGGAGTGAATGGGGTTGATGACTTAGTGGGGAAAAGCTTGGCTGTGTCGCGCAATACAGTGATTGATTTTTGCACAGACTTTGTGTTGGACAAAGCAAATATCGCTTTGAGCGATGTGAACAAAGTGGAAATAAACAAAATTCCCCTTCGACTGGAGATGTTGAGGAATGGGAAAATAGATGCTACCATGTTGCCCGACCCATTTGTTACCATTGCATTGCAAAGTGGCAATAAAAGCATCATCGACATACAGGAAGTGGACTTGCGTGTAACGGGTATTGCTTTTCACGACGAGGCGATTGCAGAGAAAGAGGCTGCCATAAAAAGCTTTTATCGTGCCTACAATCGTGGCATCGACTTAATCACTACGCAACCGATAAGTGACTTCTATGATTTATTGATAGCTGAAATAGGATTCCCATCAGAACTTGTTGCAACTATTCAGCTGCCCCACTACACGAAGGCGCAACTCCCTCAAGAGAGGGATTTAGAAAAAGTTGCCCAATGGTTGAAAGCAAATAATTTAGTTCCAATCGATTTTGATATCAATTCTTTAATTGCAACGAGTTTACTTCCTTGATAAAGCTATAGTATGA
The DNA here is from genome assembly GCA_964640575.1 of uncultured Dysgonomonadaceae bacterium. Taxonomy (GTDB): domain Bacteria; phylum Bacteroidota; class Bacteroidia; order Bacteroidales; family Dysgonomonadaceae; genus UBA2632. The sequence continues at coordinate 10,985 of CAZXGV010000023.1, read as the reverse complement.
GTGCTGGAAAACTATCTCTTCGTAATGTTTCTGTCAACCTTGGCAAAACTTCGGTGCTAAAAGACATCTCTTTCTCATTAGAGAAGGGGAGAACACTCACTGTGGTGGGTCCTTCGGGTTGTGGCAAATCGACATTGCTGAATGTGTTGAGCGGAATCATCAAGAACTATCAAGGTGAAATACGGATGGGTGAAACTCATCTGCGCCATGCGAACATGACCTTTGGTTATGTACCTCAAAACTTAGGTTTGCTCGCTTGGAAGCGGGTGAAGGATAATATTCTACTGCCTGCCAAGATAAACAAGAGTATTGAAATAGACAGTGATGAGATGGACGAAGTGTTGACTAAACTCGAATTGACCGATTTGTTGAATCGTTATCCTTCACAGTTGAGCGGAGGACAACGCCAGCGTGTTGCTCTGGCACGTGTGTTCATCTCGCACCCCGATATTTTGCTACTCGACGAACCTTTCTCTGCATTGGATACGCTCACGGCAGATACTTCGCGCAAGTTGTTTCTCGATTTGTGGAGAAAATATCGTCCTACCACCATTTTCACTACTCATAATTTATCGGAAGCAGTGAAGCTGGGCGAGCATATCTTGCTCCTCGACAAACAACCCGCTACCGTACTCCGTTTTGTAAAGAATCCTCTCTTCGAGAATCAAGAGCAACAAAGTGAAGCAGCTTTTGCACAGTTCAAAAAGCGACTGATGAGTTGGATTCGTGAAGGAGTTGCTACAAACAATGCTAATAATCAGAGAAGATGAATAAGAAAATATTCTTACCCAAGTCGTTTCGTCTTTTGTTTGGAGGCATCTTGTCGTTCAATGTGATTTGGTGGTTGTTGGCAGTTGTCTTCAACAATAAAGCATTGCCCAATCCATTGGATGTGTATGCCACGTTTCCTGCCACTCTTTCGCAAGGTATGTTTGACCACTCTGTAGCAAGTGTGCGCCGCATCCTCATCGGTGTGTTCATTGCATTGGTGTTGGGAATGGCGGGAGGATTGCTGACGGGACTTAACAAAACGTCAAACCGATTGCTCAATCCCTTGCTGTATCTCTCCTATCCTGTCCCGAAGTTGGCATTGCTTCCAGTGGTGATGATTCTTTTTGGAATTGGCGAAACCACCAAAGTAATAATGATTGTGTTGATTATCGTGTTCCAACTCACGCTGTCGATACGCGATGCTATTCGCAACATCGACAAAGAGAACTACTATGTGCTCTCTACATTGGGCGCATCACAGTGGCAACAAATAAGGCATGTTGTTTTGCCAGGCATCCTTCCCGAAACTCTTTCGGCGTTGCGCGTAACGGTTGGTATTGCCACATCGGTATTGTTCGTAACAGAGACATTTGGGACGGACAAAGGGCTTGGTTTTTTTATTGTGGATGCATGGATGCGTATCGACTACCTGACCATGTATGCCGGCATTGTGATGCTATCCATTATTGGGTCGTTGTTGTTTATGCTGTTGGATATTACGGACGTGGTGTTTTGCAAATGGAGTAGGTTGAGGAGTGGTGGGTGAGGTTTTGGGGTATAAGATTTGAGATGCGTAGCAGATGCACGCAACAATTTGTTATTTATTCCATTTACTGTACGGAGTTTTCACCAACATAGAGTTGTAATACCGAATGTCGTGTGTCACCTCTTTCCCCAACCATTCAGGTTTTTCAAACTTTTCATCCTCCGATTGTAGCTCTACCTCTGCCATTAAAAGCCCTTTGTTGCTTCCATAAAATTCATCCACTTCAAACACATGTTCGCCCACTTGCACCAGATAGCGCGTCTTTTCGATAATTTCCTTCTCACAAAAAGTCATCATAACCTCTGCATCTTTCACAGGAATTTCCTTTTCCCATTCAAAGCGTGTGAGTCCATTACCCGAAACAGTACTTTTGATGGTAAGATAAGCCACGTCTCCTTTTATGCGGATGCGCACCACTCGTTTGGGTACAGTGGAGAGGTAGCCTTGCACAATGCGCTGGTGTGTGAAGGACTTCGATTTAAATTCGCCTGTTACTAAAAACTTCCGCTCTATCTCGTAATTCATATCGATGGGTTTTTTGGGTGACTATGTCTTATGAACAAACAAAAATAGGCAATGTTTTGGAGAATGTGGGTCTTTTGTATGTGTGGTATTGCTAGTTGCGTGTCACAAAACATCTAAATTATTTTACATTGTTACTCTGTAGCGTTGCAGAGTGGTCATGTAATTTTACAAAGGTGCTCCGCA
>CAZXGV010000023.1:0-8640 GCA_964640575.1 uncultured Dysgonomonadaceae bacterium | reverse complement strand
ATTTTACAAAGGTGCTTCGCATCGCTGCAGAGTGGTCATGTAATTTTACAAAGGTACTCTGCATCGTTGCAGAGTGCTTATGTAATTTTGCAAAGGTGCTCCGCATCGTTGCAGAGTGCTTATGTAATTTTGTAAAAGTGCTTCGCATTGCTGCAAAGTGCTTATCCCATTTCAGAATAGTGCTCTGCATCATTGCGGAGCACCATTCTGATTTCGGATTATTACTTCGCATCGTTGCAGAGCACCTTTCCGATTTCGGAATGTCTCTTTGTAACGTTGCAGGGCATGTTTCTTTTTTCGGAACAGTGCACTTCATCGTTGCTAAGCCCTTTTCTGAAACAAAGTGTATGCTCTTTTGCTGGAAATCCTTACATTTTGTCACAATGTGAGTGGTCGCCTGCTCCGATTTGCAATCGAAGTGTGCATGAAGCAAAAAGAAATGAGGGAAATGTATTTACAGTTGCGGCAGAAGCATTGCAAGTGTGTGCAAGCCTTATCGGTTGTAGCTTGTTTTTTATTTGCAATCTTTAATACCACTGCATGTTCTCATATTGAGAACTGCGTTGTTCGTACTTCAAGTCTTGTAGGAGCGAAGAGTTGGCTCTGATAATAAAATTGTACGATTTGTAGGGACCAATGGGGATAAAACTAGCCGACATGTTCCAACAGTGCAAGTCGCGTGTGATGGTACAATTGACGTAAGTAATTTTCTTTAAGTCAAAGTTGTAGTCGGTATTAAACGTTAAGTTCCAATTTTTTGTTGGTTGCAACGAACCACTGAGACCCAAACTGTGAGTGAGCTGCCCTTTGTACTCTTTTTTGTCGAAATCGAAATCACCATAACCATAGCGCAACGAATAGTTGAACGATAAATTCCACTTCACACCAGGCTTCATGTATCCATATCTATCAAACTCTCCTGAATCTTGATCATCTTGGGCAAATACACTTGAGGGTGCTTGTACAGGAGGCTCAAGCTCTGCTTCTCCACCCAACGAACCATCATCAATTAAACCCTCATCGGGGTCGTCTCTTGATTCTCCTTCCTTCTCAGATTTTCTAAAGAGTTTTCCAAAGGTGTCTTGATTGACAGAATAGGAAAACGATGTGCCTGTGCTGTAAAGTTTGCCAAATCCTTTTCCGTTTAGCACCCTCAATTTGTCTACTTTTATAGGACGACCGTTTTCGGTCACCTCATACAAATAAGGGTCCCATGTTGCATTGACGCTCAGGGTGTACGATTTGGTAAGTTTCAAGCGTATGTTGGTGTTAATCATGCTCCACTTCAGGGAGTCTGCCATCATGTTGTAGCTAAAGTTGACTCCCAAATCGTCAATAAGGCTTATTTTCTTATAGCCCGTTGTGTCGCTTTCGGAGCGAATCTTCATCTCCACGTTGTTCTTAAAGTCGAACCCTACATTACCTTGCTCGCCTTGCGAGGGAGCACCAAACATCATGCTCGAATAGGGCGAATAGGTATATTCAACATCTTCGCCATACTCATTACGATACGAATATGTTTCGTAGAAGTTGTAGCGTGGAGCACCAAAGTCGGGGCGGTAGCTAAGACTTATGCTGGGCGAGAATACGTGACGAATAGCTTGCACTTTGTTGCCAAACATCTTCCATGGGGTGTACATTCCATACAGTTTTGTGTTTACGCTAATCGATGTGTTATAATCGTACACGCGGTTGAATCCATAAATGGTGTCAGTCACTTCGTGTCGTTTGGTTTCGGGGTTCCACTCTTTTATTTCTTTCCCAGTGTACCAACGTTCATTGTAATTGATAGAAGGCGATATGTTGATATAATCCATAAGGGTGAATGTCGCACTCACAGGGATGTTGTGGCGCATACCGTTTTGCCAATCTTTGATGATATTGGCATTCATAAATTCGTTTTCTTTGGTATGTATCGAGTTGCGAAACTCGCCCGAATAGCTCATCGTTATTTTTTCGTACCAGCGCTCTTCGCCTATTGCATCTTTGCGTTTAAAGGGGTAGATGCGGCTCATGCTTGCCGTTAAGTTGGGCAATGTGGCCGAAATGGTAGAGTCGCGCGACACTTGATTCACACTTGCCGATGCCGATAAACTCCATGGAGAATCGGGGAAGCGTTGTGTTAGATTGACTGTCGAGCTTTTTGTGTTGTTGGTTGCCTCTCTGTTATAGCGCGATGTCATGTTACGCTGATTGTATGTGCTTGTCGAATAGTTTACACTTGCAGATAGTGTGCGATACATGTTTGCTTTGGGATCTTGCGAGTGTGTCCAGCTTAGTCTGAAGTCGGTTGATGCAGAATAGTCAGGCAATCCCTTGTCTCCTAAAATAGTTTTGAGATAACTGGCGTTTAAGCTCCCCGAAAACTTATACCGCTTGCGGTAGTTCGATCTAACTCCAACTCCCCATGAGCCTTTTGTGTATATTTCGCCCGTAAGTGCCAAATCTACATAGTCGTTTATAGCAAAGTAGTATCCTCCATTGTGCAGGTAGAAACCTCGTTCCATTTCATCGCCATACGATGGCATAATAATACCCGAAGAATAAGTCTCATTGAAAGGGAAGAAAGCAAATGGGAGTACAAGTGGGAATAGGGGCACATCTGCCACCACCAACCATGCAGGTCCTGTCACCACATCCTCTCCAGGTCTCACTTTGGCTTTCGACAGATTGAGATAAAAGTGAGGATGTTCGTGCAAATCGCAAGTCGTATATTTTGCATTAACCATGTAGAATGAATTGTCTTCATTCTTTTTTGCCCTATTAGCTACAATATATCCTTCACCTTGCTCTGTTATAACATCCGATATGTATGCTTTTTCTGTTTCGAAGTTGTAGCGCATACCCTTCATCTCATACTGTGTACCCTTGTCTTCAAAAACGGGGTGTCCAAACTCTTTCCCTACCGAGTCTATTCCAAATGTTGCGCCAATGAGACTACTGTCCATGTTCATGGTGATGAGTTCTCCCTTGATGGCTATGTCTTGGTACTTTACATCTGCTTCGCCATAAAGAAATCCCATGTTTCCTTTAGTGAAAACAATGGAGTCTTTTGCCGTATAAATCACTTTGCCCTCAAGCGTCTCTTTCTTTTTGGGGATAGTGTCCGATGGACTCATAAAAAGAGAGTCAATCAGGGTGGTGTCATTAGGGTTGAACTCAAAGTCATTCTGAAAATTTGTATTGCGCAATGAGTCACCACTTATTGTCTCTGTCTGCGAAAGAGATAAAGTAGCGTTCGTAACGAACGTTATAGTTAATAGTATACTGACTAAGAGGTGTTTCATCTATAAGCTTTGATGCGCTTTGGTTATGACTCGCAAAACTAGTCAATTAAGTATTAACTACCTCGAAAAATATAAAAATAATACTTAAGACTTATACCACATGCGCCAATTTGCAATCAGAATGCTGTGAGATAGCAATAAAAGATTTCGCTTTACAACATACGCATTAAAAGCGTGCGAGCAAACACGCTATCGGATATTGGCAATTGAAATAATGTCTGCAAAAACTCCTGCTGCTGTCACGTCTGCTCCTGCTCCGTATCCTTTTATTACCATAGGATGCTTGTTGTATCTTTCGGTGGTAATCATGATAATGTTGTTGCTGCCTTCCAGGTCGTAGAACGGATGACCCCTTTCCACTTCACGCAATGCCACTTCGCAATCGCAGTTGCCTGCCTCATCAATTTCGTAGGTTGCAATCAATCGTATGCGTTTATCCTCTTGTTCAAGTTTCTTGCGATGTTCTTCGAAGCTTGCATCCATCTCGGGAATAGTCCTCCAGAACTCATCCAGCGATCCTTCGAAGTATTTCTCTGGAATGAGAGGAACAATGGTCACATCGTCTTGCTCAATACTTCCTCCTGCTTCACGCGATAGTATCACTAATTTGCGCACCACATCAAGACCACTCAGGTCTGTACGTGGATCAGGTTCGGCAAACTTCGCATCAACTGACATTTTTATAGCTTTGCTAAAAGGAACGTCTTTGCTCAGTGTGTTGAATATGAAATTGAGTGTGCCTGATAGCACTGCTTGCAATTTTATTATCTTGTCGCCCGAGTTGGTGAGCGAATTCATTGTGTTGATAATTGGAAGCCCTGCACCTACATTAGTCTCAAACAAGAACTTCACACCGTTCACTCGTGCTGTCTCTTTCAAATTGTTGTAATTGTCAAAAGACGATGAGGCTGCAATCTTATTTGCCGACACAATGGAAATATTGTTCGACATCAACTCTTCGTACATCTCCGATATATCTTCACTTGCCGTACAATCAACAAACACCGAGTTAAAGATATTCATTTCAAAAATTTCATCACGTATGGTTTTGGATGAGCTTTTAACTCCATTGGTCATAAGATTGTTGTAGAAATCATCCAATTCAACTCCGTCTCTATCGAACAATGCTTTGCGACCATTGGCAATGCCTACAACGTTCATGCGAAGCTTGTTTTGATTCTTCAATGTTTCTCTTTGATGTTGAATTTGCTTTATCAATTTACTTCCAACAGTACCTGTACCAACAATGAATAGATTCAGTTCTTGATAAGCAGACAGGAAGAACGAATCGTGGATTACGTTGAGCGCTTTGCGCAAATTGTCTTGAGTAATGACACACGATATATTTGTTTCCGATGCTCCTTGTGCCAATGCCATTATGCTGATGCCGTTTCTTCCCAATGCTTCAAAGAACTTGCCTGCCACGCCTGGAACATTCTTCATGTTTTGCCCCACAATGGCGATGGTGGAAAGATTGTACTCCACAGTTATTTCGTTGATACTACCCATTGCTATTTCATGAGCAAACTCCTCGCTCAACACCTTTTGAGAAAGAGGTGCATCGGGTGTGCTCACTCCAATTGAAGTGCTGTTTTCGGATGAGGCTTGTGAAACAAGAAACACGCTGATACCATTAAGCGACAAGGTTTTGAATATTCGATGGTTGACACCAATAATCCCAACCATACCCAGTCCCTGAATGGTAATAAGGGCTGTATCGCTAATTGACGAGATGCCTTTGATAACCTTTCCGTCATTTTTTGTTTGTTTGTTCAGTATCAGCGTTCCTTTTGATGAGGGGTTGAAACTATTTCTTACCCGAATAGGTATGTTTTTGTGATACACTGGGAAAATAGTGGGTGGATAAATAACTTTAGCTCCAAAGTTACTCAACTCAATGGCTTCGATATACGATAATTCTTCGATAACATAAGCTGATTGAATAATCTTTGGGTCGGCTGTCATGAATCCGTCCACATCTGTCCATATTTCTAACACGGACACATCCAATGCTGAGGCAATAATCGATGCTGTGTAATCAGATCCACCGCGTCCTAGATTGGTAATGTCGTTTTCGTCTCTGCTCGATGCTATAAAGCCCGGAACAAGAGCAACTCCCTCTATTTTGTTGAGATATTCCTTTATAAGTTTATTGGAGAGTATTAAATCAGGGATGTGTTTGTCAAACTGCTGAGTGGTTTTTATAAACTGTGTGGAGTCATATAGCTGTGCATTTGTAATAATTCTGCTTAGTATCAGACTTGACAATCGCTCGCCATAGCTCACAATTTTATCGGATGTTTTTTGTGACAGATCACCAATAAGAAATACACCACGTAGTATGTTTTTTAAATCGTCGAAAAGGGGTTGTAGCTCATCGTATAGTTCTGTTTTTACTGTTCCCGATTCAATGGTCTCTTCTATAATTTTGTGGTGACGATCCGTTATAATATTGAATGTCTTTTCGTAAGCTTTATCCCCTATTAAAGCATAATTGGCAGCCTCCAATAGCTGCTCTGTTACACCGTATAAGGCAGATACAACAATAACTACGGGTTGGTTTTCAGAACCAATTATATCTATTACTTTTTTTATGCCTTCGGAAGTTCCTAAAGAAATTCCGCCAAATTTCATTACTTTCATCTTGTTATGCAACGCTTTATCGTTTTATTTAAGTGGGTATATATCTAAAGTGTATGTAATAGTTGTTTTTGTTGTAAGTAGGGTGAACAACTGAACCTATGCCCAATGTGGTGCGCAATAAAAATTATTTGTCCCCCAGCAGGGGCATGAGGTGGGATGAAGAATATGTAGGATACAAATAAGTCATATTTTGAGGATATCAGTGTCTATAATCGCTTCTTATATAGTCTTTGCAAGAAAAGGTCAAATACTGCGTTACTCTTGTTTTTGAAACAGTCATTTACTAAAGCAAACTCCTTAATTTTAAAAAACTTCGAAAGCCTTGTCTTTGGTCTTTTCTAATCAAAGACTCAGAAGGGGAGTTTCTTGCTGATACTATTGTCTTTTTCTTACACAAAGTTACAAAGATAAAGTATTTATCTAAAGATAATAGAGAAATGAAAGAAAAATGCGTTCCAACGCTTCAGTCTTTGTAGAATGGGTGTTGTAGGGGTTCAAAAATGTCTTAGTGAAGCTCTTTCAATTCAATTTCGCAACTTTTGTTTCATACAATTTTGGTGTGTACAGATGAGGTTCTTTGTAACTTAAGTTGTAAGGAATAATGTTCTTTCAACAAAATATTAATCCTTATTGATTATAAATCATCAATATAATGTTACTTTTGTAATAGCAGTCGATCGGTTTGTCGCTACACATCCTTAAATGTGTAGAGGAAAGTCTGGGCAACGCAGAGCACCATACTTCTTAACAGGAAGCTATTTGCGAGAGTAGAGTAACGTAACAGAAAATAACCACCACCATCTTTTGTATAAAGAAGGAGGTAAGGGTGAAAAGGTGAGGTAAGAGCTCACCGGGCTTTGTAGCAATGCAAAGTGCCGTACGTCTTATGGGTTGCAAAGTCATGTATATCGGATAGGTAGGGCTGCTCGCCCGATGCCGAGGGGTGGACCGCTAAAGAGTGATGGTGACATCACTCGTAGATAAATGACAAACATTTTCTTTTATTAGAAGATACAGAACCCGGCTTATAGATCGACTGTTTTTTTATTTTTCAAGAAGTATATATGAAAGAGGAAAAAGACAAAAAGAAAGATGAGAAAAGTAAATTAAGCAAGTTAAAAATAAAGGTTTCAAATTTAATTGATTTTCTCACTTACGATATTTGGCGCTTAGACTCACAAGATGTTAGTGGCAAACGGAATATTTTTTATAATGGTTTGAGAGCAGTCATAATGACTATTCGCAACTCCATGGAGCTGAAGCTAAATGTACGAGCTGCCTCTCTTACTTACCGCACATTGCTCTCCTTAGTGCCTGGACTAGCAGTTTTGTTTGCAGTAGCCAGAGGATTTGGTTTACAAAACATAATAAAAGGAGAGTTGTTTTCTTATTTTCCTGGACAACAGGAAATGCTTTTGCAGGTAACAGAGTTTATAGACAACTCTTTGAAGCATGCGCAAGGTGGTGTGTTTGCAGGAGTTGGAGTTATACTATTGCTCTACACTGTTTTTATTTTGTTTTCCGATATAGAAAACAACTTCAACACTATTTGGCAACTTAGTAAGGGGAGAAGCATTCAACGCAGAGTGTCGGATTACTTTGCGCTGATTTTTATTATGCCAGTTTTTATTGTCCTGAATAGTACTCTGACATTAATGATTAGCTCATCCACAGTTTATTTCGATGTATTCAGCTTTATTTTAAATCCATTAGTAACCCAGTTCCTTAATATTCTTCCATATTTCATTATTATTTTGGTGCTGACACTGCTTTATAAATTTATGCCAAACACCAAGGTTAAGTTTGTAAATGCACTTATTGCAGGATTTGTGGCTGGTACTGCGTTGCAAATATTCCAAATGATTTATATAAGTGGGCAGTTGTGGATTACCAAATACAATGCTATTTATGGTAGTTTTGCAGCCTTGCCGTTGCTATTGTTGTGGATGCAGCTATCGTGGAATATTGTGTTGATGGGTGTAGAGTTATCATTTTCGTTGCAGAACATTCGTGCGTTTTATTTCGAAGAAGAGACCAAAAATATCAGTCGACGTTACAATGATTTTTTCACTATTCTGATAACATCGCTTATAGCTAAACGTTTTGCAGAAGAGAAACAGCCACTCACAATAAAAGAAATTTCTGAAAAACATGCTATACCTATCCGATTAACCAATCAAATAATTGACTTGTTGCTTGAGCTACAAATAATATCTTCCACTCCTAGCGGCGAAGATGAGGATATAATGGCTTTTCAGCCAGCATTTGATATCAACTTGATGAGTGTGAAGCTTCTCATGAGAAAGATTGATAGCTACGGTGCGGAAAACTTCAGAATAGATAAAGATTTAGAATACAGTTCACATTGGAATGCATTGATGCTTTCGCGAGAGAGTTTTTATAGTGCTGATAATGATCAACTGTTGAAAGATTTATAAGCGTTGTTTGTTTTATTTAGTGTGTCTGCAATAAGTTGCCAGCATCAACGGCTGTTGCCACTTACGTAGCATTTTCGAGTCGTCGTTTATTGCTTGCGAACGCATAGGTTTGATTGAATATAAAAGCTCATTCGAAAAGTTCTTTTCTACATTATCGTTTCGCAACAGGAAGTGATCTTTGCTGAGACTCATCTTGATCCCTCATAAGGTATCATATTCCTACTTTTGTGCTGAATCGACCTCCATTTTCAAGTTTTATTGGGCAAAAAAGG
>CAZXGV010000022.1:0-21906 GCA_964640575.1 uncultured Dysgonomonadaceae bacterium | reverse complement strand
ACCATTCACCACCTCGTCTATACAACCAAAAGCCCATCGAAATAAATCAACAGGCTTTTGTTTAAAAAAACGGGGAAACTTTGCTATTACATCAAGAAAAATTATTTAATACCTTCTTCATTTTCTCTCTAATCTCTTTGGTACACAAATTGCCAATGCTACCTTGGTGTGTGTGATTGACCTCTTTGTTGGAAACAAATTGGTTGTTTTGTACCTCCTGCCCTACTTGGATGTAGGCATCGCGAAAGGGTGTGCCACGTAACACACGCTTGTTTACCTCTTCTACAGTAAAGAGATAGTCGTATTTTGCATCGTCCAAAATGTGTGTGTTGACAGATACATTTTCGAGCATAAAGCAAGACATCGTCAACAACTCTTTCAGCGTCTCTATTGCGGGGAACAACACCTCTTTCAATAATTGATAGTCGCGATGATAACCATGAGGTATGTTTGTGGTCATCAGCGCCAACTCGTTGGGCAAGCTTTGCAACCTGTTGCTGTGAGCACGAATCAGCTCCCACACATCGGGATTCTTTTTGTGGGGCATGATGCTCGACCCAGTGGTAAGTTCCTGTGGATAGGATATGAATGCATAGTTGCCCGACAGATACATGCAGTTATCATCTGCCAGCTTATTGAGTGTGAAGGCAATATTTGCCATTGCTTGCGCAAGGATGCGCTCTGTCTTGCCTCTTCCCATTTGTGCGGCAATCACATTGTAGTTGATGGTGGCAAAGTTGAGCTCTTGCGTTGTCATCTCTCTGTCGATGGGAAAAGAGCTTCCGTAGCCAGCAGCCGAACCCAATGGATTCTGATTAGCCACATTCCATGCAGCTACCAATGTGTGCATATCATCGATGAGCGTTTCGGCATAAGCGCCAAACCACAGTCCGAAAGAGGAAGGCATTGCTATTTGTCCGTGAGTATAGCCTGGCATCAACACCTCCTTGTGTTTGTCGCTCAAACGTTGCAACAAGTCGAAAAGAGAAACAACTCCCTCTTTAATACTTAGTATTTCATCTTTAAGAAATAGTTTGAGGTCGACCAGCACTTGGTCGTTGCGCGAACGCCCCGAATGAATTTTCTTGCCAATCTCTCCCAATCTGTTTATTAGCATCGACTCTACCTGAGAATGAATGTCCTCCGCATCATCATCCAGTGCGAAGTTTCCTTTCTCTACCTCTTTTAGTATGTTTTGAAGTTCGCCACGCAACACCTTCTCTTCATCCACTTCCATCAATCCTATTTTGGTCAACATCTTGATGTGTGCCAGCGAACCAATGATGTCGTATTTTGCCAATCGCAAATCGAGTTCTCTGTCTTTCCCGACAGTAAAGTTTAAAACAGCTTTGTCGGCATCGAAGCCTTTGTTCCAAATCTTTGACATAGTGTGTGTGTGATTTATATGTATTCTTCTTTGTAAATTGCAGCTAATTCATTGATGAACCTGATGTATCCATCGATTCCCTGCTCTAATTCTTTTATAAAAACAAATTCATCCGATTGATGAGAACGCTCCGACTCTCCAGGTCCCATCTTCAGCGCAGGACAAGTGAGGCGCATCCAATCGGAAGTAGTGGGCGAAACATAGGTTTCTGTGTGTAGCCTTTGTAGGCAAGTCATCAAGATATGATCTTGCGGTGTTCCCGAACTTTTGTTGGTCAACGAACGTGCTCTCAATTCGCTCTCTGTAATTGCTTGCAACTGCTCCATAATTTCGGGATTGGTGTAGCAATCTGTAGGACGAATGTCCACCACAAACGTACAGGTATCGGGCACAACATTGTGCTGTGTGCCCGCATTTATCTGTGTAACGGTAAGTTTCACCTCACCCATTGTAGGCGATACTTTGTCGAACTTAACCGATTGTAACTTCTTAATATCTTCAAGCGCAATGTAGATAGCATTCACCCCTTCGTTTCGTGCAGCATGACCACTTTTACCTTTTGCCTCACCATCAATCACCAATAATCCACGTTCGGCAATTGCAGCGCGCATTCCTGTGGGCTCTCCCACAAGAGCGTAATCAACATAGGTGAGTTCATTTGCCAAGCGACGCATTCCATTCTGTCCCGAGTTTTCTTCTTCAGCCGAAAGAACCAAAAGAAGATTGAACGGTAGCTCTTGATTGTAGAAATGCAAGAACGATTGTAGCAGACTTACCACACTTGCTCCGGCATCGTTGCTGCCAAGCCCATAAATATGGGTGTCTGAAGCGGGTGGATTGAAAGGGTCGAACGTATATCCCTTAGCGGGTCTCACCGTGTCGATGTGCGAATTGAGCATAAAAGTAAGCTTAGAGGCATCGTAGTGCGGTTGCTTCACAATGATATTATTTGCTATGCGCTCTGCTTCAACTCCTCGCTCCGATAAATAGTGGACAAGATAATCTGCACGCAGATTCTCCTCACCCGAAAACGATTGAAGCGACACTAACTTACGCAACAGAGCTGTTGCTTCGTCCACGTACTTATTTTGCAACTGACTCATGATTACCAATTAAACGTGTTCCTTTTTGGGTTAAAATATTTTCGGCATGCATAATCAACACTTCCGACACACCTTCATCAATCGCATTGAATGAATTGTGAAGTTTGGGAATCATGCCTCCAGCAATTATGTTTTGACTGAGATAAGTTTCGTATTCAGCTTTCGTCAACGACGAGATAATAGTGCGAGGGTCATCAATATCTCTGAGTACTCCCTCTTTCTCGAAACAATAGTAGAGTGTGGTTTTCGATGTCTTGGACAATGCCACAGAGAGTGTATATGCTATGGTGTCGGCATTCGTGTTGAGCAAGCTTCCCTTTTCATCGTGAGTGATGGCACAAAAAACAGGCACAACATTCTTTTCCAATAAATCGTTGATGAAAGAGGTATTCACTTTGCTTGGTGTGGGGTCGCCCACAAAACCAAAGTCAACAGGATATGTGGAGCGTTTTGTGGCAGGTATGATGTTTGCATCCGCACCCGAAAGACCAATGGCGTTGCATCCATTTTTTTGCAACAGTGCTACGATGCTTTTATTAATCCACCCGGCATACACCATGGTAACGAGTTTCAATGTTTCGGCATCAGTAACTCTTCGCCCTTCAATCATGGTGGTTTTCACGCCTAAATCCATTGCCATTTTAGATGCCATTACGCCTCCGCCATGCACCAATACTTTCTTTCCTTCCAATTGTTGGAAGTTTGCTAAGAAAGAGGCTAATGCCTCAGGATTATCCACTATGTTGCCACCAATTTTGACAACTTTTACATCTTTACTTTCTTGCTTGCTTTGCATCCTATCTGTTTTTTGTATGACTGCCAATTCCTTTGTTCTCCAAGCTCTAAATCACCTAACGATGGTACTTTGTCTCAGCGCTTTGATAAAAAATTTTTCGATACTATAAGTTCTGTACTATTTCGCTCAACACAACCTGAGCCGACACTACACGATTAGCGGCTTGTGGAATTACTATTGACTGCGGGCTATCGATTACCTCATCTGCAACAATCATATTTCTGCGAACAGGGAGACAATGCATAAAGTAAGCATTGTTCGTCAAGCTCATTTTTTTCGCATCGACAGTCCAGTCTCTATCGGTACTTAACACTTTTCCATAGTTGGGGTCTCTGTAAACCGACCAATTTTTGGCATAAATAAAATCGGCATCTTTGTATGCTTTTTCTTTATCATATTCCACCACGGCATCTCCCGCAAACTCTTCGTGCAACTCGTATCCCTCTGGATGAGTTATCACAAACTCATATTCTGTAGCGTTCATCCACTCGGCAAAAGAGTTGGGCACAGCCTGTGGCAATGCTTTGGGATGGGGAGCCCATGTGAGCACTACTTTGGGTTTTGCTTGCTTTTTGTACTCTTCTATTGTAATCAAATCGGCAAAGCTTTGTAGTGGATGGCGTGTAGCAGCCTCCATGCTAAAGACAGGCTTGCCTGAATACTGTATAAACTGACTCAAAACTGTTTCATTGTAATCGTCCTCTTTACTTTGGAACTGCGCAAACGAACGCACCCCAATCACATCGCAATAAGCACCCATCACGGGTATCGCCTCAAGCATGTGCTCAGGTCTATCTCCGTCCATAATTACTCCAGTTTCGGTTTCAAGCTTCCACGCTCCTTGATTCACATCCAATACCATCACATTCATCCCTAAGTTGAGAGCTGCTTTTTGTGTACTCAATCGAGTACGCAGGCTGGAATTGAAAAATATAAGCAGTGCTGTTTTGTTCTTCCCCAAAGATTGATTAGCATAAGGATTCGCTTTCACCTCTTTGGCTTTCTGCAATGCTTCACTTATTGTACCAATGTCTTTTACTGATATAAAGTTTCTCATTATTGTGTCTGTTTTTTAAATGCGTCAATAAAAATATCTATCTCTTCTTTCGAAATCGAAAGAGGGGGAAGTAGTCGTAGCACGCTGTTTTTGGCAACACCTGTAAATATATGATTCTCAAACAGCAATCTGTCGCGCAAACCAGCATAAGTGGGATCGAGTTGCACACCAATCATCAACCCTTTTCCTCTCACCTCTTTAATGCCACAACAACTCGTCAATCGCTGTTGCAAATAATTTCCAACCTCAAGCGCATTGTCTATCAAGTTCTCTTCCTCTATCGTATCCAAAACAGCAATAGCTGCTGTGCATGCTAAGTGATTACCCCCGAAAGTAGTACCCAACATCCCTTTTCTAGCTTCAATTTTTGGAGATATCAATACTCCACCAATAGGGAAACCATTGCCCATGCCTTTTGCCATCACTATCATGTCGGGTTTGATGTTGGCATATTGATGTGCAAAGAATTTACCTGAGCGTCCATATCCCGATTGAATCTCGTCGGCTATAAGCAACACTCCGTGTTTGTTACAAAGCTTTTGCAGTTGCTCCATAAACTCTACTTCTGCTTCGAAGATACCCGAAATACCTTGGATGGGTTCTATAATCACCGCAGCAAAGTCATTCGCTTTGAAAGCTTCTTCAACAGCTGCAATATCATTTAAAGGAACAAAAGTAACTTCATGTCCTGTATCAATAGAGGCTTTTATTGAAGAGTTGTCTGTCACTGCAATTGCTCCCGAAGTGCGACCATGAAAAGAGTCATCGAAAGCAAGGATTTGTTTTTTACCCGTTTGGAATGATGCTAATTTCAGCGCATTCTCATTTGCTTCGGCACCCGAATTGCAGAGAAATAATGAATAATCAGGATAACCTGACAGTGCGCCAAGTTTCTCGCTCAATTCAATCTGTAAACTATTTTGAACCGAATTGGAGTAAAAGACAATGTTGTCGATTTGATTTTTAAGCATCGTAGTGTAGTGCGGATGAGTGTGTCCGATAGATATAACAGCATGACCGCCATACAAATCTAAATATTCTGTACCATTTGAATCCCACACTTTGCATCCTTTAGCCTTCACGGGTTCGATGTCCCACAGCGAATAGACATCGAAAAGTCCACCTTCGCTTTTTTGTTTTGTGCTTTGTTTCTTGTTTCCCATTTTGAGTTGTTTTTTCTCTATAAATCTGTGTTAATATATCTGTTTGATGTCTGCAATATAACTAACTCTCGATATTTTCTAAATAAGAATTGGCTTTCAAAAAAAACGAGAGCAATGCAGCACGTTGCCTTTTCTTACGAAAACTATTTAAAATGCACTTCCTTTCAAAAATAGTCCTTCTCGTTCGTCAAGTCCACACATGAGATTCATATTCTGCACAGCTTGTCCCGAAGCACCTTTCACAAGGTTGTCGATAATAGATGTAATATGAATATATCCGTTATGAAAAGAGATGTGCAACAAGGTTTTGTTGGTATTCACAACTTCTTTCAAACTGATATCCTCGTCAGACACAAACACAAATGGAGAATCTTTATAATAGCTTTTATAATAGTCTATCACCTCTTGCTCACTTTGTTTACCTTCCCATTTGGTGTAAACACTAGCAAAAATGCCACGGGCAAAATCACCACGCATTGGCACAAATTGTATTTCGGGTACATCTTGCGTTTTCCCCATCGAAAGGGTTTGTTTTATTTCGCCCAAGTGTTGATGTGTAAAAGCTTTATAAACTGACACATTGGAGTCGCGATAGCTAAAATGTGTTGTTTCCGAAGGTCTTTTACCTGCACCAGTTGACCCTGTAATGGCATGAATATGCACTTCGTTGGTGAGTTGCTTCCAATGTGCCAAAGGCAACAACGCCAGCAAAATTGAGGTAGCAAAGCAACCAGGATTGGCAATGTTAGAGGCTTGTTGAATGGCTTGCTTGTTTAATTCACACAAACCATACTCAAATGTTCTTCCTTGAAACGTAGGTTCCAATCTAAAGTCATTCCCAAGGTCTATCACCTTGCAAGAGTGAGGAATGGTAGTGCTACTCAAAAATTTTTGCGACAGACCATGTCCTAAACAAAGAAACAGGACATCGGGATTGCCGATAGAGTCAGAAAACACTAAATCGGTCTCCCCTACCAAATCACGATGGACCGACGAGAATGGGACGCCCACGGAAGTGGAGCTAACTACCGACTCGATTTGTACCTGAGGATGATGAATCAGAATTCGGAGGAGTTCACCTGCTGTATAACCTGTGCCTCCTACTATGCTTACTTTTATCATGTCGTGTTTATTTGTCTTTGTGAATTGAATAATAGATTTTCAAAGGATTAGCCAATACCTTAGTAAAGCCCACTACATCTTGTCCCGAGAAAGAAGTATTGCTTTCACCATAATCGCCAAAGTCAGAGTGCATCAAATCATAATCGCTACTGCATGCCAAAATTGAAAAATGATAGGGACGAAGCTCTACTTCAACTGTGCCAGTTACAAACTTTTGAGTGTCGTCCAAGAATGTTTCAATGTTGCGCATCACGGGTTCTAAATATTGAGCCTCGTGTAGCAATTGACCATACCAATTACTCAATTGTTCTTTCCAATAGAGTTGGTGCTTCGTTAATATATGCTTTTCGAGCAGATGGTGTGCTTTTACCAAAATAAGAGGTGAAGGTGCCTCAAAGGCTACTCTTCCTTTTGTGCCAATAATTGTATCACCTACATGCACATCCCTGCCTACACCAAATCGAGAGGCTATTTTATGTAACTTGCGTATAAGTTCGACAGGACTCATTGTTTCATCATTGAGCGAAACAGGTTCACCCTTTTCAAATCCAATTGTTAATCTCTCTGTCCCAAAATCAGTTATTTGCGAAGGGAAAGCCTCTTCAGGTAGTATTCCTGATGACTTCAATGTTTCTACACCTCCCACACTTGTACCCCACAATCCTTGATTGATAGAGTATTTAGATTTCTCCCAAGAGAAATCGAACCCATGTTCTTTTAGGTAATCAATTTCTTGTTGCCTAGACAGCTCCAACTCTCTAACAGGAGCAACAATTTGCACATCGGGTGCAAGCACTTCAAACACCAAGTCGAAACGAACTTGATCATTCCCTGCACCTGTACTTCCGTGTGCTACATAGTCGGCGCCCACTTTATTAACATGATTCACGATAGCCATTGCTTGGAAAAAGCGTTCGGAACTCACTGATAACGGATAAGTATTGTTCTTCAGAACATTTCCAAAAATAAGATATTTAATGCCTTTATTATAATAATCTTCAACAGCATCAATGCATGTATGCGTAGTGGCTCCTAAATGGTATGCTCGCTCTTCAATTTGTGCTGCTTCTTCGTCGGAGAATCCTCCAGTATTTACGATGACAGTGTGAACTTCCCATTTCCTTTCATTAATTAAGTAGGGCACACAAAACGATGTGTCGAGTCCTCCACTAAATGCTAAAACTACTTTTTGTTTCATATCTCTATAAATTAAATTTTGGTGGCTATCAGACGACAGCACTCTTATTTTTTGAACTTAGGTGGTCTTCTTCTCTTGACGATGGGTTTTACAACTTTCTTTGCAAAAGGTTTTGGAGTGGGATTGTTCTTCCTTTCATTCTTCTCTACCTCTTTTCGATCGTACAATAAACCAGTGCATAAACACATTTTATAGTTATTGCGTTGCAAGATATCAAAATTTTGGCAACCCTGACATCCTTTCCAAAACTCTTTATCGTCGGTTAACTCTGAAAATGTGACTGGTTTGAAACCAAGCTCACTATTCATCTTCATAACGGCTAACCCTGTAGTAATACTAAATATTTTAGCACTGGGATACAACTCCTGTGACAAATCGAAAATTCTTCGTTTTATCTTCCTAGCAAACCCCCTGCCTCGGTAATCTGGATTCACGATTAACCCAGAGTTAGCAACAAATTCTTTGTGACCCCATGTTTCTATATATGAAAAACCAACAAGCGTATCTCCATCTAAGGCAATGACAGCTTTTCCGGTTCTTATTTTTTCTTCGATGTAGTCCGTGCTACGTTTTGCAATTCCAGTGCCCCTAGCTTGAGCCGAGACATAAATTAAATCGCAAACCGGTTGGGCATATTGTAAATGGCTACTATTAGCCACATGAATTATTACGTTCATTGATACAGCTATAAATAAAAATGGATAAAATAGTGATGTGAATTAGATTCTGCATCCGCAGAAAAGGGAAGGATTTTACAAACCTGATGGTTTATAAAATCATGCATAAGATAGGTTTCGTCGTCGTCGTCGGACAACACGATTTGATCCTGTAAAGGTAATATGTGAGAATATTTTCTTCATTTGATAATGCAAATGTAAATATAATATTCTTATTTCCTACAAAAATGATAGATATTTTATCGAAAATATGAAAAAAAGACATTTAACGCTTCTGATTGTTTGTTTTTTACAAACTTCAACAAGAGAATAATTGATACTTCCGATAAAAAACACTATTTTTGTTATTACTAAAACAAAATGGTGTTTTCTATTTAGTTTTTTGCTAGGGATAACTCTTGCTCGAGCCCTATCTAGCATTTCTGCTTGATATCTTCACACCATTATAAGTACTCATCTAAATAAAGAAAAGACTATGACACAAGAAAAAAAGTATCGTGCCTACACGTTGCACAATTATAAGGAAATACCACAAATCGAAAATCTAACCCCCGATGATATAGAGGCGATTGAGGTTGTTGGTAGAGTCCTACCATTCAAAGCAAACAATTATGTTGTTGAGGAGTTGATTGACTGGAACAACATCCCAAACGATCCAATATTTACACTCACTTTCCCTCGCAAAGAGATGCTGTCGGAAGATCACTACAACCAAGTGTTAAAAATGTTGGATGATGACCCCAGAGATCCAGTTTATAAAGATAAAATAGACACAATACGAAGATCACTGAACCCAAACCCTGCGGGTCAAGAGCACAATGTGCCTACACTTGATGATACCAGGCTTGATGGGATGCAACACAAATATAGAGAGACTGTACTGTTCTTCCCAAGCCAAGGACAAACCTGTCATGCCTATTGTACCTTCTGCTTTAGATGGCCACAATTTTCAGGCATGAGCGATTTGAAGTTTGCGATGAAAGAGGCAGACTTGTTGCACGAATACTTGCTGCAACACAAAGAAGTAACTGATGTGCTTTTCACTGGTGGCGACCCTCTAACAGCAACAAGCAGTATACTTGCCACCTATATTGAGCCAATACTCACTGAAGAGTTTGATCACATTCGCACCATCAGGATAGGCTCAAAAGCCCTATCCTACTGGCCCTATCGTTTTCTTACAGACAGAGATGCAGACAACTTGATTGAACTATTTACAAAGGTGAGACAAGCAGGTAAAAACCTTGCATTCCAAGCACACTTCAACCATCCAATAGAACTCTCTACTGACGTAGTAAAGGAAGCCATAAAACGCATCAAAAGTACAGGAGCGCAAATACGCACACAATCGCCACTACTCGACAAAATAAACAACAGCCCCGAGATATGGGCAGATATGTGGGAAAAGCAAGTTGACCTTGGCTGCATCCCTTATTACATGTTTATTGCACGCGACACAGGAGCAAAAGCATTTTTCGAGGTGCCTCTCGACAAGGCTTGGGAACTGTTTCGCACAGCCTATGCCAGCGTAAGTGGTATATGCCGTACTGTGAGAGGACCTAGCATGAGCGCTTACCCTGGAAAAGTTATTGTAACGGGTGTAAGAGAAATAAAAGGTGAGAAGTTTTTCGTATTGAGTTTCCTTCAGTGTAGAAATCCTGAGCTTGTGGGCATACCATTCTTTGCAAAATATGATCCCGAAGCAACTTGGCTAGACCAATTGGAACCTGCATTTGGAAAGGAAGAGTTTTTCTACGAAAAAGACAATCTTTTGGGCGAATATGCTGACAATAGAGAGTTGTGGGAATAGCCCATATTAATTTACACTGTCAGTTTTGTGTAGATTCAAGGCGGTGAACTTCGTTGATATGGCAAATTATTTAGAGATGCTTGCAATGTGGCAAATGTGTAAAGACAAGCACAATCAACAGACACAGAAATAGTGATAAAGAACATAAATCAATGAAACATTGATTTACGAATCAGCAACATAGATAATCAGCACTCTGTAAGCTATTAATAGGCTTTACTAGGGTGCTTTTTATTATTTATATAACTACACCAATTTAGAACTCGATTATTATTATATTCTACAAAGAGTTTAAAATAATTTACTAACTTTGGCTTTTGGAGCTTATAAACTACACTAAACTTATAGAATAAAGTCAAATAAACATTTCATTCTACATAGCATAAAGGATTTGACAATCTAACATTCACTTATATGAGTAATAATAAAAAGTCGTTCTCGTCAATTCTCAAAACAATTTCGCAAGACCGAGACAGAACAAATATTCTTCGCAGCGGTGAACAAAACCTAATAGCTTATCTTGTTCAAAGAGTACCCAAGTGGCTCACATCCGATGGGCTCACATATATTGGGTTATTCGGCAATGTATTTGTTGGTGCATGCTTCGTGCTTGCATCATATTATAACAATCCAATCTTTTTATTAATTGGGTTACCTGGGTTTCTAATCAATTGGTATGGTGATTCGCTTGACGGGCGATTAGCTTACTATCGCAATCTTCCACGCAAATGGTACGGCTTTAGCCTCGACGTTACCGTCGATTGGGTGGGACTATCAATGATTGGTTTAGGATTCTTTTTCTATGCCGAACCTCAATGGAAGTGGCTCGGCTACATTTTTGTTGTCCTTTACGGATGGGAAATGGTGACGGCACAACTAAGATATAAAGTAACAGGTAAATACTCCATCGACTCTGGCATTTTCGGTCCTACCGAGTTGCGTATTATATTGATGGCTATCATTACAGCCGAATACTTTTTCAAAGGGTCTATTTATTATTTAATTATCGCAGCATGTGCAATTCTTGTATTCACTAATTTTAAGGACACAAGACAACTATTGATAGCAGCCGACGAAAGAGACAAAAGAGAAAGAGCGAAAAAAGCGCCGAGAAAAGGCGTGCGAAAAATTGACACATTGAAAATTAAACGTAAATAGACAGTAGGTTATTTTGTAGTAAAACAAAGACTGCCCAAGCAATTGAGCAGTCTTCTTTTATTGTCCTCACACCTTAATATGACTAAAGATTAAAACCACTGTACTCAAAAAGAAACTTTATAGCAGAGGTAAAAGAAATAAGAAACTCGCCGTATTGTTTTGAAACTAATTTGTTGTGCAAAGCAGATTATAAAAACTATAACCATGATAAATTATTAAAAACAACGAACCCATTACAAATTAACACATAAAGACCGTTGTCTGAATGAGACATTTTTTAGACCCGCAAAGGGTGAAGCTGCGCATATTATTGATAATATAAATTTTATCACTACTTTTGCACTTTTCCCAACGCATATAGATGTATAATACAAATGAATAAACGATATCTGTTTTTCGTATCAATAAGCTATTCTTACTCGATTTTACGACCACTACAAAAAGAGATTTGGCGAAGAGGAGATGAAGTCTCCTGGTTTATAGAAGACTCAAGTCCTGTACAATTAGAAGAAGGAGAACGCCAGCTCAAAACTATCCAAGAAGTGATAGAGTATGACCCTATCGCTGTTTTTGCACCAGGCAATTATATTTACAGTTTTCTCCCAGGTGTTAAAGTGTCTGTTTTTCATGGATATCCTATCAATAAACGGAAAGAAAAAAATGATGAGCATTTTAAGATCCGTGGGATGTTTGATATATACTGTACGCAAGGAGAAAGTAGTACTTCTGTTTTCAAGGAACTCGAAAAGAAACACAAATACTTTAAAGTGTACGAAACAGGATGGAGTAAGGTTGATTCGTTTTTCTCACCCGAAGTAACAAACCAACCCCGAAATAATAAAAAGCCCACTATACTTGTAGCCTCTACATTTTCAAAAGGTATCTCTTCGCTACATGAATTCTATCCTATCATTAAGCGTTTAGCTCACAAACGTTCGTGGAATTGGATTATAACTTTCCATCCTAAACTTCAAGACAAAGATTTAATAGAAAAATATGAGTTGCTAGCATCCAAAACTTCTAACATAACATTTCTTCCTACATTGAATGGCGGACAAGACCTTAATGATACGGATGCAATGCTATGCGATAGTTCGAGTATCATCATCGAATATATGTTGTTTGACAAACCTGTTGTTACATATAAGAACACTTCTCCAGGCAAACACCTTATCAATGTTACCGATGTAAATGAAATTGAGCAGGCTTTAGAAGAGGCGTTAACTTACCCAAAAGAGTTAATGAAGGAGATTCGTTCATATACCCAGCTACATGAAGGACATCGTGACGGGAAAAACTCAGCTCGCATCCTTGATGCAGTAGATGATTTTATTGAAAACCATAAAGGAAATATGAAACGCAAACCAATAAACCTATTTCGTAAATTGAAATGGAAATGGAAAACTCGGGGATTGGTCAATAAATAAAAAATAAAACTACAATATGGAGTGTCTACTGAAGACATAGCTTCTAAAAAGAGCCATTCAAACTAAGGTCTGTTTCAACGTGATTATTATGGGTTCTTTACTTCTTTATCATTCTTTCATAATCCCCCCTGCCATACAATCCAGGATTAGCGTGAGAACCATAATCCATCTTAAATTTCACAAACTGGATTGAATCATTTTCAGTAAGGGTATACACAGTCTCTGCCATATAGCATTGTGCTCCTAGACTTCCCATTTGTTGTGTCAGAAACGAGTCATTCAAAATACGTATCGTTAAAGTATCTCCCGTTATCTCAACAAACTCAACTTTAGATTTGCTTGGGCGCATATTCAAGACTTCAATTAATTTATTTGGAGATTTTGATATAGAGTCAAGCAGTATCCCCCGCTTCAAATACTCACTATTTAGAGTGGTGTCATAATCTGACTCCCAATAATAATCACTTATTCTACTAGTATCTAAGGTGTGAAAATGTTCACATTTTTTCAGTTCATAGTTCCAGCTGCCGCCTTTGTCAAGGCATGCATCAATTTTCATATATCTGCTGAACCACCTAGCTCCAATAATCAAAGCAACTGCAACTAATAGAGCTACTTTTATGATATTAATGATTCTTCTTCTATTCATTCATAATCAAACTTTTCACCATATAGCTAATCTCCCTTTTTAATCATTTTCTGCAAAAAGATATTACTTGGCATTGTTATTTTCCTCCCATCCTTCGTTTTTATAGTGATGAAGAAAATACCAATATCGTTTAAAACCCCATCTATTTCATAATCTTTTTCCATTATTGTCAAAGAATCTCCAATCCTAATGGGATGATTGAAAAATATGATTAATGTAGAGGTGATGTTAGAAATAAGTGACCACTGTGCAAAAAACGCAACTCCCAATATTGTGAGTGTCGTAGATAGAAAGACTACCAAATCAGATTGATTAATTCCCCAAATAAGCATTAAAAAAACAAGAAGCAGTATTCCCAATAAAGCATTTACTATTTTATTGGTTATTTTGATTCTCCCCGATTGATAGTTAAATCTTGCTCCCACTCTTCTTATCATTCTTTTAGTGAAAAACTTCGTGCCAAAGAAAACAAGAATCAAAACAGTTGTTTTTATTATTTGCAATGTATATGCGTTCATCTTCTATAATCTATTGTTGTTAATGAATGTCTGCAGTTAACCCAAGCATGAAACATATAACTTTCGTGAGTATGAAGTTTGAGTCCACTCCGAAAAACGTTCAAGTACTGACTATTAGTTTTTCCTATCCCTCGTCTCAGAAAGGAAAAGCAAAACAATCGACACTCTGATAAAGTTCCATCGTCATTGATACTTAAAATCAAAAGCTCACCAACATCTTTTGTTGCTTTTACATGGATGGTGTCGGAATCGCAAATTCACTACTCATCATCGCACTTGTTATTGTATAGCCGTAAGTCACTTCAACCTTAAAGTATCGCCTGTATCTTCAATTTCAGTCAACTTCAACCGTTCTTGTCCTGACGGACTGTTGGGCTGATGAAATGCCAGCAATAATCTGTTGTCAAATGTTTTAAAAATCATCCCATGTCCTCCGTTTTGGTCAATTAGCAATTCATCTTGCTGAATCCAAGGACCTTCCAACTTACCTGATTGAGACTCGGCAATTCCAATAGCATATCCGTTGACTCCAAAACTCGACCAAATCATCAACAACTTGCCCGATTTTGTGAGATGCATAAAGCAACCGTCTGTTACTTTGCTTCTCTCATTGATTGACCAACTTGCATCAGAAGCATGAAACATTTTAACTGGCTTGCCAACCGACTTAGACAAATCAGGCGACAACTCAATGTAATCCATTGAACCATCCACAATCTCTACCCATTCGTGACAAAAAATCATATAAGGCTTGCCATCTTCTACATATAGCGTCCCATCCAAAGCCATCCAGTCCTCAGGTGTGTGCGGCTTATTATCAAAAGCTTTAAAAGGTCCCAGAGGCGAATCGGCTACAAAAATCTGTGTTCCCCTTTTATAGAAAGGAGGCCAATTTGTTTCTCCTTCAGGTTTTTGCATGTTTTCATGAAGATCAGACGAAGTTAGCGTAACAAATAGATAATACTTCCCGTTATATTTATGCATTTCGGGAGCCCAAACCATCTCCCTAGCCCAAAATTCATCGGGGAGGAGAAGTACTGTGCTGGGTTGTTTCCATTTTTTCAAATCAGAACTAACATACACCTCAACTCCCTTGGGCCTATTTTTACCACCACGTCCCGCCAATCGATTATCTATTTGTGCATACATGTAGTACTGTTGAGTTTCTGCATCGGCATAGATATATGGGTCGCGAATTCTAATTCCCTCTGTCAAAAGCAGTTTATCTTCCAACACTTGCGAGAACAGTGAAATAGGCAAGAAAATGAGAGAGAGAATAGTTAAAACTTTAATTGAATTCATACTTTTTATGTCGTTTATGTTTATCAATAAGGACCTTGCTTGAAGCAGTCCATTTGCATCAATTTCACACCACACTACTACCCAAGACTCCTTCTACAGCTATTATTCAATATCCAAGAATAATGTTTCTTGATTTCCATAACCTCTTAAGATTAAGTTGTCTTTATAAATCTCAAGAATTCCGTAAGAGCCAATTTGAGTATCCACCATTCCGAATAATGTAACATAGTGAATTCCATTCTCATACACATACCCACCCGCATGATTGTGTCCATTAATAAATGCCACTACATTAGGGCTGTTTTCAATAATATCTACTATTTCATAATCGTTCCACAAATTATGTGCATTGCCTTTAGGTCTAACAGGAAGATGTGAGAACAGAATAACCTTTTGATTCAACGATTTGGCTGTAGCCAATTCTTCCTTTAGCCAGCTTTGCTGTTCTTCTCCTATAGCGCTATTCCAGCTTTGCTTGTTGGTCTCCTCTGTTGTATTATTGAAGTATGAATCAATCTTACTGATATCGTTCTGATGTAGTGGATTGGAGAAGTAAGAATAATCAGTAGCATCCAATACGATGAACCTCCAGCCTTTTTTCGAATAAGAGTAGTAATAATCGGGCATGGATAGCTTTTCGAGTAAACCACTCATGTAGATTGAATCGATAGAAAAGTCGTGATTCCCTAAAAGTTGGTAGCTCTCAATCTCAGGATTAAGTTTATCATAAACTGGAAGGATAGCGTCATAGCTAGTCCATTCAGTATCGATGATGTCTCCGAGGTTTTGCACAAAATCAACCTTTTCATAGTTGAAGGTGTCAATGGCTTCTTCTAGCTTCCACAACGATTCTTTGTAGTGCCTCAACCCTCTGGTTGGTTTATCAGCATATTGAGGATCAGCCACCAATCCTATTTTTAATATCGGTGCTTGTGTACAGGAAAATTGAAAAATCATCAAAGTAAATAGAATATAACTGAGTCGTTTCATACTGTAGTTATTTATGCTTCTCAGCGTGTAGTATAAAAATAACACCTGATTTAGCTGGTATGTTGTTGTACGTAAGCGTTACTGTTCCAATCTATTATTAGCTATTTGGGCAAGCCATAATTCTCTACCACAAAGTCAATATCTTTATCGCCCCTACCACTCAAGTTAACCAAAATGGATTTATGAGGTTGTTCTTTAGCCAACTTCATTGCATACGCCACAGCATGAGCACTTTCAAGTGCAGGAATAATACCTTCCAACTGGCTTAGCTCGAAGAAAGCATCAATGGTTTCTTTATCATTGATAATTTCATAGCGAACCGAATTCATATCTTTAAGCATACTGTGTTCAGGTCCAACACCAGGATAGTCTAAACCACTGGCTACAGAATAGACTGGTGCTGGTTCACCCTTTTCATCTTGCAAGGTATATGTTTTAAAGCCATGAATTACACCCTTAGTTCCAAATTTCATGGTTGCAGCATGGTCGCCCAAGTCTAAAGAACGCCCCCCTGGTTCAACTCCATACAAATGGCACTCTTTATCTTCAAGAAAAGCTGAGAATATCCCCATAGCATTGCTTCCTCCACCCACACAAGCAACTACATTGTCGGGCAGTTCGCCCGTCATATCATAAAACTGTTCGCGTGCTTCAATTCCAACTATACGCTGAAAATCGCGCACCATCATTGGAAACGGATGAGGTCCTACTACTGAACCAATGCAATAAATTGTGTTGTCGGGGTCTTTCAAATATGCTTCAAAAGCTGAATCAACAGCTTCTTTCAAGGTTTTCAAACCATGTGTAACAGGAACAACCTCAGCTCCTAATATTCTCATGCGTACCACATTTGGATACTGTTTTTTCATATCAACCTCTCCCATGTGTATTTCGCACTCCAAACCGAAATAGGCTGCCGCAGTAGCCAAAGCTACTCCATGTTGACCTGCACCAGTTTCTGCGATAACCTTTTTCTTACCCAAGTGTTTCGCCAACAAAGCTTCGCCCATACAGTGATTAAGCTTATGAGCCCCAGAGTGATTCAAATCTTCCCGCTTTAGATAGATACGTCCTCCATATTTCTCAGACAAACGAGAACAATAGTAGACAGGTGTTGGACGCCCCTGATAATGTTTGCGAATACTACGCAGTTCTTGTATAAAATTGTGAGACTTGCTGATGGTATGGTAAGCATCTGCAATTTTCTTCATTTCTACTTCTAATGCAGGGGGAACAAATGCACCACCATAGCTTTCGTAAAAACCTTTGGCATCTGGGTATTTTTTAAAATAACTACTCATAAAATGTTTTCTATTAAATTAATCGTATTAAATATCAATCGTATTTTGCAATCAATACAAAACTAGCTTTTTTTGTAGCAATATTCAATAAAAGAAGAAATATTTTTGATTAAATTTACAAACACTACATTAACTGTGTCTTCTCTCTTTTTTGCTTATAACTTTTAAACGACGCTCGTTTTTGATATATTTAATGATAGTAAACAACAACAATGCAATTAAAAAAAATGTACCAATCAAAGAGAGATAAAAAGAAAAGGTAATATCAGCTTGTGTAAGAAACTCATTATCCTTCTCTATCCAAAGCAGGGGTATTAGTGGTAAAGTGTATAAACCTCCAATTAAGTGGCGTACATGTTTCTCTACCCTTTTTCTCAAAATCTCACTGACAATAAGAGTAGAAATTATCAGGCAAGACAATATGCAATATTGTAATGTAAAATAGCTCATAGTAAATAATTATTTTTTGATTGTCTTATTTCTCCACCAAATACGTTTTACCAAGTATTCTATCTCCTATTTTGCTAAAAGCCCAAGGATAATATATGCCTAAAGTAATAATCGTTAATAGTGATTGTCCCCATATAAACAAAAAATCGTTTAGTGGTTCAATATCATACCCAAATTGAAACTGCTGACTCTCTGATTGGGCAAATGTCTTTTCTGTGAAATATTTATATAAACGAACCATCGCCAATGGTCCATAGATACCTACAGTGACTATCGACAAAATCATCTCAATGGCAATCTTGCCACAAGAGTTCCAAAAGTTAGTTTTCCATGAAATATTGAACCGTTTATAGTCAATATTAACCATCCATTTATATACAAAATAGATATATGGTATCATAATTATCAACATCGCTACTTGTTGAATTATCATCATTAAATAGATTTGATCAGAATTACCAATCCTAAATAAGGTAATTATTACAGTTACTAGAATGATGGGAACAAAAAGTGTCAATAGTATAATAACGAATAACTTACTCCCTTTGCCCTTAAATTTAAAAGCATTCGAATCGTAACTTGAGTTGTCTATAAAAAAACTCATAATGTTACGTACAAACCAAGCCATATAAACTCCAAGTGTTATAACACTTAGAAAAAAGCCTAACAATATTTTACCAAAATAACTGCCAAAAGTGCCATTAAATACAATCGACTTATCATTGAACGCAATATTTTCGATTGCTAGTTTTGCTATGTAAAACATTATGAGATAAGCAACAATTAATAGAAGAACAAACAAAGGAAAAAACAGTAATAATGAACTATTCGCGTCTTGAATATTTTGCATTTTCATAACTAAAGTCATATAAGGCGCAAAAAATAAAATGAGAAACAAAATCCAGATTGGGAAAAGTTTTCTCCCTGTCAAGTTGAAACTAAAATAATTTTTCATAGGTTAAATATTAATTGACTAATTATATATTGAATAAAAGCTAGCTATTTAATGCATTCCAATGTTTGCCCTATTCATAAAAGATACAACATTCTTAATAATAGATTAATCATCCTCCTCCAATTCGAATAAATCATTGACACTAACACCAAACACTTTCGATAATTTTAAAGCAAGAACAGTAGAGGGAATGTATCTATTATTTTCAATTGAATTTATAGTTTGCCTCGACACTCCAATTAGATTTGCTAATTCTTCTTGAGTTAAATTCTTGATGGCTCTTTGTATTTTGATTGTATTTTCCACTACCTGTTTTTTAGCATTTGATAAAAGGACGAGAAATACGATATATACATACTAACTACGATAAATGTGGCGTTATTGTATAACACATTAAGAATTTTATTATCAAGACCAAGCAATTCCATAAATGATCCCGAAATTATTAAGAATCCTCCCAAACCAAATGAAATAGCAAAAGCTATTAACCTAAGTTTAACTATTAGCTCGTCTTCCATTTTAGTTTTTGTCCATGATAGAATCATGAGAGAAACTATTATTCCTGCCTTTGAAATTGTCAATACAAGCGTCTTATCAATTGTTAGTATTTTGTATCTCCATAGTAAAAAGAATAATACTGTTATCACCAAAAGTCCTAAACCAATCTTTTTGAAATAATTTGGTAATAAACGTAAGCGAACTTGGTTGTTTCTCATTGTTAATAAGTTTATTAATTGTAAAGCTTGTTGTTCTAAATGACAAATATACTTTACATTAATGTTAACTCCAAATTAAATTCATTAAAAATGAAATATATTTTTCAATCATCATAAGATGTTTTCTCAGAAGAGCATATTCATCGACAAGTAATCAGAGAGCGATTACTTTGTAAAAAAAGAGTCTTTAAATTGTCCTTTCTCTTTAGTATTGCACCTATCTAAACTATTTAATCAGTATAAAAAAAGTGAGTAACTACACTACCATGATCAGAGGGCCACAACACTGGATGATGGTCTAAAGTTTCAGAACGGAAAGGAACTAAGTTGCTTCCCTTATAATAAATATAATCTATGCGATCATTAATGCAGTCGGGGTTAAATGGGTTGATAATTGGCGACCATGTGAAACCTGGAGCATCAAACACATTTGGGTTTAGCTGTCTAAAACTATCTTTGAATCCTTCTTTCAGCATAATCTGCGATACAGGCCATTCGATAACGAAACCATCGTGCATACTTTTGTATTCTTCAGTCCAATCGAGATGTGAGCCACTATTAAAGTCTCCAACCATCATTACAGGTATTTCATCTGCATTATCTATGTAAGGTTTTATCTCTTTTAAAATAGTATTAATCTCTAATACTCGGGTTTCTGTCTCTCTTTCCACTATATTATCCGCAATCACCTTTCCTTCTATCAGCTCACATATATTGGGGCGATAGTCTAACCAAATGTCAAAAAAGGTCAGCTTCCGATTATTTCCTAAATCAAGAATAACACCGCCCGATCTGGATGATCTGAAAACATCGATACACTCCTCTATTGGATAGCGGCTCATGATGCTAAGGTTGGAACTAATTAAATAAAAATAATACCCAAGAGAGTCTGCAATAATTGCACCCGAACCATAGGTTTCAATCAAGCCAACAATGTCGGCATTTTCTGTTTTCAACACATCAACAACTCGCTCCACCCCAACATTTTGTCCATGTCTGTGACCACCATGCCAAATATTCCAAACTTGCACTTTCAATCTATCATTCATCGGGTAAAGATCTACCGATTCGTTTATAGATAAATTGGCACGATAATTTTCTGCTACCTCCTCTGAAGTAATGGCTCTATTCCAAAACTTCACTTCATCTATCCTCCCATTGAAAGCTGTCCACTCACCACGAGAATAAGAAGTAGAAGTATTATACTCGTCTGTTCCTCCAATCACTGTTCTCAGTTCACTCTCTAAGCTTTTCAATCCATTTATGCGATAGATAGCCACATTTTTGCCATCTAGATACATCCACATTTCATTTCGCTCCCTGCTAATTGTAACTGTCAATTGATGCCAATTGCCGTCGTTGATAGCTTGACGCTGAGCTGTAGGTTCATAAGCATATTGCTTTTGTCCGTCGGATACCTGCCAGTACCATGCTCCATTCTCTTTAGTTCCCATTGTCCAACCACTTGATGTAGCATCATTCCACTTTTTATTGCTCATGATAGGTGTTCCTTGCTGCGCATTCTTCTTTGTTTGAATCCATAGTTGCATCGAGAATGAATCATCTGCTCCATAACTAAGAGCGTTGTTCTCTTCTAAAATTTTGGGAACACGAACTGGAATATCATCTGTCAAATCTAAAGCTAATCCCTTTATTCCTTTGCATCGCGCTGCAACAAATGTTCTTTGTCCGCTTCGTGTTGTTGGAATTTCATCAATAGCTTTTTGTATTTCTGGTCCTTGAGGTTCATCAAAACTGATGTGAATAATAGGATCGTGACTAATTTGAGCTGAGCTCGTGAAAACGCATAATAGGAATAATAATAGATAGTTAGCTTTCATAATAAATAATTTTAAAACAAATGATACTCTTGAATGGAGAAGCAATAAAAAAAATAATGACCTTTTTTCAAGTCACTTTGATGAGAATTTAGAGTTATAGCTTTTCGGAATATTTCCTTAGGTACAACAAAGGAGAAGAGCTAAAAGCCCCATTTATTTTTGTTCCTGTAAGTTGTTGCACACCAATCTATCCCAGCAGCAATCTTGTCTAATTAGTACAAATATACTTAATATAAATGAATGAAACTACAATCGTGAAGAAGTTTCAATAAAAAGCACTTTAGTA
>CAZXGV010000021.1:21054-22215 GCA_964640575.1 uncultured Dysgonomonadaceae bacterium | reverse complement strand
ATAAAACTTTGGTTGTGGAGGTTTTGTATGCGTACAAAAGCAACAAAACTTTGGTTGAGTTGGTTTTTTAGGAGATGCGATAGGACTTCCAATTGTCGTATTATATGGATAAGTACAAATAATTTACGTTTAATAAACTTCCAAATCAGTATAATTTAGCTAATTTTGCAGACAAATAATTATCATTTTTCAAAGGAAACACACATCTATGAACAAAATCGTAGGAAAAGAGTACTTATCAGAGAAAATTGTAAAACTTGAAGTTGAGGCACCATTAATTGCTAAAAGTAGGCGAGCAGGTCATTTTGTTATAGTGCGTGTTGGCAAAAAAGGTGAACGAGTGCCCTATACTATAGCTTCGTCGGACACAAAGAAAGGTACCATTACACTAGTGATACAGCTGGTGGGAAAGTCATCGCAAAAAGTGGCAGAGCTTGCGGTTGGCGATTATATCACTGACTTAGTAGGACCGCTAGGGAAAGCAACTCATATAGACAAGTTTGGCACTGTAGTCTGTGCAGGTGGGGGAGTCGGAATTGCTCCTATGTTGCCTATTATCGAAGCAATGAGTAAGGCTGGCAACAAAGTGATTGCAATTATTGCAGCACGTACCAAAGAATTAGTTATTCTGGAGGAACAGGTAAAAGAGTTTGCCGATGAAGTTATTGTTATGACAGACGACGGTTCGTATGGAGAAAAGGGGTTAATCACGGAAGGAATTGAAAAGGTGATAAAACGAGAGAAGGTAGATCTTTGCCTCACTATCGGACCTGCTATAATGATGAAGTTTGTGTCGCTACTGACTAAAAAATATGAAATTCCCACCCTTGCATCGCTCAACACCATTATGGTGGATGGCACAGGAATGTGTGGAGCATGCAGAGTGACTGTTGGCGGCAAAACTAGATTTGTATGTGTGGATGGTCCTGAATTTGATGCACATCAGGTAGATTTTGATGAGATGTTGATGCGCTTAAAAGCGTATAATTAGAGACAAGGAATTAGAGGCAAGAACAGAACGGCAAGGTAACCTTACCCTATTGTTGTAGCAAAGTAGCTCTGTTTGCGAAATTCTTCATTTCATTCACAAAAAGAGACAGCAAAACAGACTCTTTTTATTGTCAACAGTCTGATAACGGACAAATCGCAACTTGTTTCCAC
>CAZXGV010000021.1:11880-20954 GCA_964640575.1 uncultured Dysgonomonadaceae bacterium | reverse complement strand
ACTTACTACTTACTACTTACATCTTACATCTTATAACTTACTACTATATTTACTTACAACTTACAACTATAACATGCCTTCACAAGAATATTTAAAAGCTGAACGTTCCGCTCCATGGCGTGAGGAACTAAGAAAATCAATAAAAAACAGAGAGCGCACACAAATGACTCGTGTAGTAATGAATTCGGTTGACCCTGAGGTGAGAAGCCGAAACTATGAAGAGGTCAATTTGGGACTGTCAGTAGAACAAGCCATGGCAGAAGCGCAACGTTGCATTGACTGTGCCAATCCTACATGTATTACGGGATGTCCCGTAGAAATAAATATTCCAAAGTTTATCAAAAATATAGAGCGTGGAGAATTTTTAGAAGCAGCCAAAGTATTGAAAGAGACAAGCGCACTACCCGCAGTTTGCGGACGTGTGTGTCCACAAGAGCGTCAGTGCGAAAGTAAATGTTTCTATGTGCAGAGGCTAAACAAACCCTCTGTGGCTATTGGTCATTTAGAAAGATTTGCAGCCGATTATGAAAGAGAAAGTGGCAACATAGCCATTCCCGAAATAGAAGCTACCAATGGTATAAAAGTGGCAGTGATAGGTTCAGGTCCTGCTGGATTGTCATTTGCGGGCGACATGGTGAAAAAGGGATTTGATGTAACTGTGTTTGAGGCTCTACACGAGTTGGGTGGTGTGTTGCGCTATGGTATCCCCGAATTTAGACTTCCCAACAATATTGTAGATACAGAAATCGATGTGTTGGCACAAATGGGTGTGAAGTTTATGACAAACTGCATTGTTGGTAAAACTATTTCACACGAAGACTTGGAGGAGATGGGTTTTGAAGGAATATTTGTAGCCAGTGGTGCAGGTTTACCTCACTTTATGCACATTCCGGGAGAAAATTTAAATGGAGTGATGTCTTGCAATGAATACTTAACACGCATCAATCTGATGGATGCTGCCAATCCTGAAAGTGATACGCCTGTTTGGATGGGAAAGAAGGTGGCAGTGATTGGTGGTGGAAACACAGCGATGGATGCTGTGAGGACAGCACGAAGATTGGGTGCAGAGAGGGCAATGATTGTATATAGACGTTCGGAAGAAGAGATGCCTGCACGTGTAGAGGAAGTGCATCATGCCAAAGATGAAGGGATTGAATTTTACAACCTTCACAATCCTTTGAAATACGAAGGAGATGAGAATTTTCGTGTAAAACGCATGCTTTTGCAACGCATGGAGCTGGGCGAGCCAGATGCATCAGGACGCCGTCGCCCAATTCCCATTGAAGGAGATACTGTTTGGGTAGAGGTAGATCAAGTGATTGTGAGTGTGGGGGTATCGCCCAATCCGCTTATTCCTTCCACCTTCGAAGGATTGGAAATTACAGATTGGGGAACAATTGTGGTGAATAGCGACACCATGCAATCGGCTCACCATGCAATATATGCAGGAGGTGATATTGTTAGGGGAGGTGCAACAGTTATTCTTGCTATGGGCGACGGACGAAAAGCTGCTAGAGGCATGAGTGAAGCGTTGCTTTCAAAATAAAAAATCTATCAACTAATAACTTATAATCTATTGAGTATATTTTTAATCTGAATATAGATGAGAATTTTAGCAGATGCCCATATTCCTTATCTAAAGGGAGTGGCAGAACAGTTTGGCGAAGTGTCTTATTTGCCAGGCAATCAGTTTACGAAAGAAGCGGTGAAAGAAAATGATGTGTTGATTGTGAGAACTGTCACTCATTTTGATGAAAAAATACTAGCAGGATCAAACGTAAAGCTTATTTGTTCGGCAACCATTGGCTTCGATCATATCGACACAGAATATTGTGACCGTAATAACATTGCTTGGCGCACCGCACCAGGATGCAATGCCCTATCGGTGGAGCAGTATGTGACAGCATCACTGGTGCAAATAGCAAAAAAACACAACTTTGAGCTGAAAGATAAAACAATTGGTATTGTGGGAGTAGGGAATGTTGGCAAGGAGGTAGCTCGAGCTTGCGAATTGCTAGGCATGCAAGTGTTGCTAAACGACCCCCCACGACAAAAGTTGGAGCAATCAGATGATTTTGTGTCTCTTGACACCATTCAAAAAGAGGCAGATATTATCTCCTTCCACACACCACTCACCAAGGAGGGTGGAAGTGCAACCTATCATCTTGCAGACAGAGCTTTTTTTCAAGGTCTAACTAAAAAAGCTATTATCATTAATAGTTCACGAGGAGCTGTTGTGGATAATCAGGCTTTGAAGAGTGCTTTAAAAAATGGAGAGGTGTCGGGAGCCATTATAGATACATGGGAAAGCGAACCAACTATTGATAATGAACTGTTGAAGTTGGTGGATATTGCAACACCACATATTGCAGGATATTCCGCTGATGGGAAGTGGAATGCAACTAAAATGAGTTTGCAAACTATCAATAGTTTTTTCAATTTGAATAAAGACCCTCTAAAATTGATTCCCATTCTCGAGCCCGAGAATAATGTGATTGATTTGATAGAATATAAAGGTGATGAGCAAATTGTGCAAGCAGTGCTGTATAGTTACAATCCATTGAGAGATTCAGATTTGTTGAAAAAACAGCCTGAAAAATTTTACTATTTTCGCTCTCACTATCCCTTGCGTAGAGAGTATAAAGCCTATACATTGTTAAATATAAACGATGAAAATAGAACTTTAGGAAAGAGGTTAGGGTTTAATCTCGAATAAAAATAAACCCTTAACATTATACTTATTCTTTTTTTTTGATACTGACAAAAAAAGAGGTATTTTTGTATAAACATCAGTATACACAATTAATTAATAATTTATTTATTTCCTCATGAAGACTAAAAACATTTATCTTTCGCTTTTGATGCTTGCTTTTATAGGGATATTAGGCACATCATGTAAAAGTTCGTTAAAGCCATTAACTCCCTCGCATTTCAACGTGACTCCTTCTCCACTAGAAACAGTTGGAAATGAAGTGCCAGCTACGATAAACGGAGTTTTTCCTGAAAAATGGTTCAATTCTCATGCTACTGTAGTGGTTACTCCGGTGTTGAAATTTGAGGGAAAAGAGCTATTTGGAGTTCCTTATGCATATCAAGGAGACAAAGTTGCAGGAAATGGTATCATAATTAATAAAAATAGAGGTGGCAATGTTGCAATGAATTTCAAGTTTGAATATGAGCCTGAAATGCGTGAATCTGAGTTGTATCTTCGTTTCAATGCAAAAATTAAGGGTAAACCAGTAAAGCTTCCTGAAATTAAAGTTGCAGACGGAGTTGTTGCTACTTCAGCTCTGGCAAGTGCATTAAACACTGAGCCCTCTGATGCTGAAGATAGATTTCAACGCATTATTCAAGAAAAACAAGATGCCAATATTCTTTTCTTAATTCAACAAGCTGATTTAAGATCAAGCGAATTGAACAAACGTGATATAGCAGCTTGGAAAAAACGTGTGAAAGAAGCCTATATGGATGATCGTCAAAACGTAGATATTGAAGTGTCGGCTTATGCTTCTCCAGATGGAGGGCTTTCGTTGAACGAAAGATTAGCAGCTGAGCGTGAAAGAAGGACTTCTACATACTTAGACGAAGAGTTGAGAAAACAAGAAGTAAACACTGATATCAATGCTCGTTATACAGCACAAGACTGGGAGGGTTTCCGTCAACTGGTTGAATCTTCTAATTTGCAAGACAAAGATTTAGTTCTTCGCGTTCTATCTATGTATGAAGATCCTGAAACTCGCGAAAAGGAAATTAAAAACATCTCGTTCGTTTTTGAGGAGCTGGCCGAAACTATTTTGCCACAATTACGTCGTTCAAGATTGACTGCCAACATTGAAATTATTGGTAAGTCGGATGATGAGATTATGTCTATATGGAGAAGTAATCCAAAAGAGTTGAATGTTGAAGAGCTAATGTATGCTGCTACATTAACTGAGGATGCAACAGAGAAAGAAAAAATCTATCAGTACCTCACAGCTTATTATCCACAAGACTATCGTGCTTGGAATAATATTGGAACGAGCTTCTACCGTGCTGGCGAGTTAGATAAAGCTATGCAAGCCTACAATCGCGCTTTGCAAGTAAACGCACAAGCTCCCGAGCCTAACGTGAATCTTGCTCTTCTTGCGCTGAACGACAATGAAACAGACAAAGCTGAAGAGCTATTAGGAACAGCTTCGGGTGCTAAAAACTTGGAGCAAGCCATGGGTCTATTGTTTTTGAAAAATGGTCAGTACACACAAGCTGAAGAAGCATTTGGTGACGTTAAAACAAATAACGCTGCCTTAGCACAGTTGCTTACCAACAATTACAACAAAGCATTAGAAACATTGAAGTCTGTTGAAAATCCTGACGCAACGACTGCCTATTTAATGGCTGTTATTGCAGCACGTACAAACAACTTTAATGATGTTGCTGATAACCTTCGCACTGCAATACAGCGCGATAGCGCAATGAGAATGCAGGCGGCTTCTGATTTAGAGTTTGCTAAATACAGAAGTAACTCGGAGTTTCAATCGTTGATGAACTAAGCATTCATAATTCATTATGTAAAAATAAGAAAAGGACATCTCCAGTAGGTGTCCTTTTTTTTATGTGAAAAAAGGACAGAAGGGATGCCCTTTAAGATATAAAATATTGTTACTTTTACATTTTAGAAAAACATTGGCAAGGATGGTAAGAAAATTGAAAGTAAAAATATTCTCTAGTTTTATGCTATTGGTGTTTATGTTATTGATAGCAGGGATGATGTCGATATGGCAATTACGCAAAATGAATAACTCCTTTAGCGATGTAATCGACAACAACTACCAATCTATCGAACATGCATTAAAGATTATTTATGCTTTGGAGCGCAAGGATAGTGGCATATTGATGCACTATTTGGGTAATGTAGATGAGGGCATTTCCGTGATAAAGTCGGCAGACTCGACCATTGTCAAATCAATGATTGAGATAAGAAAGAATGCAACTGAAGCAGGTGAAGACAAAGTAATTGAAAACATAGAACGAGAATACAAAGCCTACTTTGCATTGTTAGATTCTATTGTAGATAACAAAGTAGGTGCCGAAGAGGTTTTTTACAACAACTTACACAGTCAATTTACAAAAACCAAAGCTGAGGTAAACCATTTATTGGAGCTAAACCAAGTGAGTATGTATTCTAAATCTAGAGAAATGCATAATAATCTGTACCAAGCAATGATGCCCGGAATTGTATCTATAATTTTAGCTATTGTATTTGCACTATTGCTCAATTTTTTTATTTCTCGTTATTTTGTTGAGCCACTGCACAAACTGATTGCGGCAACACAAAATTATAAACCTCCTCTATCCAATCTAAACGTCGATATCCAATCGGAAGATGAATTAAAAACACTTCAACTAGAGATAAATAATCTAATAAGACGAATTTTGTCACATTATAAATCAAAGTAAGTGAGAAAAGAAGCGATAATAAAATACATCGGCTACGTGCTGCTTTTCAATGCACTGTTTTTATATATATCTGCACTGATATCCTATTTTTTGAGCGAAACATCACTTGTTCCATTGTTTTATAGCGCTTTGGTGTGTACCATACTTGGACTTTTCCCGCTAATATTTACTGAAAAGATTGACGAGATTCGTTTCAACGAAGGGTTGGCTATAAGTGTTTTGGGTTGGTTTATAACCTGTATAGTGGGTATGCTACCTTATGTGATGTGGGGTGGTGAATTTACGTTTGTCAATGCTTTTTTTGAGAGTGTATCGGGATACACCACAACAGGGTCTACCATATTAAACGAAATAGAATCTTTGCCAAAAGGAATATTGTTTTGGCGTTCCTCCACTCATTGGATAGGTGGAATGGGGGTAATTCTTTTTGTTTTACTCATATTGCCACAAGCAAGAGGATTGCGGTCAAGTCTATATAAAACAGAGGTCTCTAATTTGTCGCGCATGAACTTCAAAACTAAGGCACGACAAATTGCTCGCATCATTGGGATTGTGTATATAAGTCTCACTCTGATTGAAACTTTAATCCTTTGGTCTTTAGGAATGACATTTTTTGATGCTATTTGTCATTCAATGTCCACGATTGCTACAGGTGGATTTTCAACTAAAAACACAAGTATGGCATTTTATGACAACTTTTGGATGGAACTCACCATTATTGTGTTTATGGTACTAAGTAGCTTGCATTTCGGAATGCTATATATAACTATTATCGGTAAAAAGCCCAACCTCTTTCATTCAAAGTCTGTTAGAACCTATATCATATTGATTGCAATTGGGGTTTTGGTAATTGCTTTCAAGCTATATGATGAGAACACTTACAACATGGTCGATTCGCTACGTCACAGCCTGTTTCAAGTAATATCATTGGTTTCTACCACAGGTTTTGCTACTGTAGATACATCAGTGTGGCCTGTTTTCACTGTTATTATTCTCATCTATTTCACTGTACAAGGGTCTATGGTGGGGTCAACGGGTGGAGGTTTTAAATTCGATAGAATTTATCTTTTCTTTCAAGTGTTAAAAACACAATTGCGCTTGATACAACATCCACAGGGAGTGTTTGCATCGAAAATTGACAACGAAGTTGTAGATAAAGGTGTTGAGTTGCAAACGCTTAACTTCTTGATTATATACATTCTTACATTCTTTATTGTAACTGTGATATTAACTTTTATGGATATCGACGGACTTACAGCCTTTTCGGCATCCATAGCATCCATCGCCAATGTGGGTCCTGGATTTGGAGATGTAGGATCATTGGCTAACTATTCATCTCTGCCCACTGCTGCAAAATATGTATTATCATTTGAGATGTTACTTGGAAGGCTCGAAATTATGAATATATTGGCGCTGTTTCTGGTGTTTGGAAGAAACAGGTGATTAAGTTTTTGAGTGAAATGGTTTGGAAGCAAATAAGGAGCGGTGAGGTTTCTTGTGTTTAGCAATGAGATATATAATAACACCTTTGTCTCGTTTTCCGAATCCCAAACTTGATATATTTTTTGCGACTATTTTATGTCTTGAAAAAGATATTTGCTAATAAACAAGATATAAGAACGCCATTTTTTGGTTTACACAATAGAGCCAACCTGTATAAACACTTCATCCTCAAGATCTATCATTGCATTGATTAAGTAAACACCCTCATATAAAATTATATCATTCACGTCAATATCTTTTTCATGGATGATGCCATTGTCCAATAACTGCTGTCTTTTTATCCCTGCTAGTAATGGACTTTTTGGAGTGTAAAGTTTGCCCATAGTGTCTCTGAAAACTACGTTTGTAAAGGAAGTGTCTGTAACCTTTGAGTTTTTTACAATCAAAATATCATCGCTGTCACTATGTGATACTATAAGTTTATTTATTGAATCTCGATTAAGGTATTTATATTTATAATCAATGGTATTGTGCTCTACTATCGATAATCTTTTGATGTTGCGCACTTTGTAGGGCTCAAAGTTTATGGATACAATGTTTCTACCATACACAATTCTGCATTTCACTAGTCTGTGTGAGTGTAAATCGGTAGGTATTCTAATGTTGTTAAACTCCACCGACAATGGTTTAGAGAAAAAGTGTAGCGTTGTGCGATAAATCCGTTCCATGTGTGGTTGAGGGTTGACAAACTCCCCGTTTTTTACCTTTATCACTTCTACAAATAATTGTTCTTTCATACGAATGGTAAATATATTTTATTGATAGCCTCTTGATATTCCATTTTGCAAATGCTATTTTTTGTTACACCACCACCGCTTCTGAAAAATAGCTTTTCGGCGTCAATTTCTATAAATCTAATAAGCACGGCTGTATCAAGTTTATTCCCGTCAAAATATCCTGCTATACCACAGTAATATCCGCGAGGTTCTCCTTCTGCTTGGCGAATATACTTTTTGGCTTTTGTCTTGGGCGAGCCCGTTACCGATGTAGCTGGTAGAAGCGAAAAAAGAATATCTCCTAAGTGGGATAAATAATTGTCAGCCAAATCTCCCTCTACTTCCGAGCTGACTTGAAGTAGTGTTCTGTTTAGCGTTTCTATTTTGTCGATATACCTGTGTCGCTTAATATACACATTGTGGGCAATAGTATTAAGCTCTTTGATTACCGATTGTGTTACAGAGTTAAGTTCAGCTATTTCTTTAGGGTCGTTTAGTATTTTTTGCTCAGCATTAGGTATCGATGCGTCGATTGTTCCTTTCATTGGGTTGGCAAATATTTTTCCGTTCTCTATTTTAATAAATCTTTCAGGAGAGAAGCTTATATATTTTCCAGGAATATATATTTGATATGCAGACTGACTACGTAAAAATATCTCGCGGCAACTGATATTCGTAATTATTGGAGTTCGAAAAGTGAGATTTACAACATCAAGTCCATCATTAGTTAATCCTTTTTCTATAATTTCAAACTTTGACCTGTATGTCTCTTCTGAAATTGGGTCAGTTAACATTTTTGCGTTTACTGAATTAGTTGGTTCTGATGGTTTGTTACCTTTATCATTAAATTGAAATAGTACTTCCGTTTGATTTATAGGGTCTTCGATAAATAACCCTTCGGATATTTCATAATCGACAGTAAAAAAAAACGGCTTTTGTTTTAGTGCAGTTTTATTAATACTAGTTCTTACTTGATCTGAGGCAATAAACTTCATGTTTTAGATATTGAGTGTCGCTATATATATTGAGCAAATATATGAAATATTCACTCGATTCATTACTAAGAGAGGGTTATATTTATTGAATAAAAGAGATTCATATTAATTTTATCCTTTCGGTAAAGATTAAATTGTGAGTGTACCCACATTGAAGGGTAAAATTATCATTCAGAGCTGATATTTGTTATCTA
This sequence comes from uncultured Dysgonomonadaceae bacterium, assembly GCA_964640575.1. GTDB lineage: Bacteria > Bacteroidota > Bacteroidia > Bacteroidales > Dysgonomonadaceae > UBA2632. Next base: position 12,110 of record CAZXGV010000021.1, on the reverse strand, counting down.
ATTGGATGAGTAACCTTGAGCTGAACAGTTGATAATAATAGACTGCGAGTATGAGTTAGATATCAGCTAACACGAACTATTCAATGATGTAAAACAGACACAGGTAATTACAGGGAATAGATACTCGGTATTGGGTGTTTGCACAAATCGTAAAGACTCTTAGTCTGTCCACAAAATGCAAAATGCATGATTTAACTACAATTTTGTAACAATTTTCTCGTTTTATTCTC
>CAZXGV010000021.1:0-11780 GCA_964640575.1 uncultured Dysgonomonadaceae bacterium | reverse complement strand
ATGCAAAATGCATGATTTAACTACAATTTTGTAACAATTTTCTCGTTTTATTCTCGTTTTATTCTCTATTTATTGATAGAATGCTGATATTTGCATCTTATTAGAAATAGTCAACACATAAATTTTAAAAGATAACAACTCAAATGTTTAAAATTAGGACTTTAAATGCCATCGATCCGGAAGGACTGTCTATTTTACCTTTAGGTCACTATGAAATAGCCAGCGAAATACCCAATCCCGACGCAATTATATTGCGCAGCCACAAAATGCACGGTATGGAGCTTCCGCCGTCGCTAAAAGCTGTGGCAAGAGCAGGAGCAGGGGTTAACAATATTCCAATAGATAAATGTACGGAAAGGGGTATTGTCGTTTTTAACACACCTGGAGCAAATGCAAACGGTGTAAAAGAATTGGTGATTGCAGGATTGATGTTGGCTTCGCGTGATATTATAGATGGAGCGATTTGGGTGAAATCATTGGTAGGTAAAGGTAGCAAAGTGCCATCAATAATAGAAAAAGGCAAGAAAAACTTTGTAGGGCAAGAAATTCAAGGCAAGAAACTAGCCGTAATAGGGTTGGGTGCAATAGGTGTTTTGGTAGCAAATGCAGCCAAATCGTTGGGAATGGATGTGGTTGGATATGACCCTTACATTTCGGTCGACCAAGCGCTGAAGCTGAGCAACAAGGTGAATTTGGTGAAGGGAGTTGAAGTCCTTTTGAAAGATGCCGATTATGTTACGCTAAACATTCCTCTCAACCCTGAAACCGAGGGTTATATCAACAGAGATAAACTAAATATGATGAAAGACAATGTGCGGATATTAAATTTTGCACGTGGTGGATTGGTTGATTTGAAAGACTTGAAAGTTGCAATTGCATCGGGGAAGGTAGCTAAATACATAACCGATTTCCCAAATGAAGAGATATTGAAAATGGATAATGTTATTGCCATTCCACACCTTGCCGCTTCTACAAAGGAGTCGGAAACCAACTGTGCAGTGATGGCAGTAAAACAGGTGAAAGATTTTTTGGAAAACGGTAATATTACCAATTCGGTAAACTTTCCAGCCGCCAAAATGGAACGCCACGAAGGATGTCGTATTTTAATAGCCAATAAAAACATTCCAAACATGGTGAGTCAAATTTCGAGCATTTTGGCTTCGGAAAAGATAAATATCGACAGCATGTTGAATCGGAAGTACAATGGTAATGCCTACAACATAATTGATATAACCCGAAAAACATTGGATAAATCAATCGCCGAAAAGCTGAATGAGATTGATGGAGTTACCATGGTGCGCGTTATTCCATCGGAATAGAGTACTCATTTTGCAAATGTGAGCGGACAGGGGCTATTCATGGTTTGCCAGTAAATAAAAAAAATACTGATAGTTTAATCAAAAGAGACATCCGTATTGGATGTCTACAACTACTCAATGCGGATATCTATTCGTGCCATTGACACATGATAAAGTTCAAGTGATAGTGACATAGATAGATATCTGCTTTAGCAAAGGGGCATTATTGCTTCTCAAATTTTCTCTTTTGTTTCTTCAGCCAGTGGCGTATCTTTAGAGTTAGGCTCTAAAGTTTGTTTATAGAGGGTTTTGTTCTCAAGCACTTCAACTGCTTTTTCAAAAGCTTTATCTGCTTTCAGGCTTTCTTGAATAGCACCTGCTTTGTAGTAATATCTTTTTACTATCTCACTCGAAATTATTCTTTTAATTTCTGATTTGAAGGTTTCTAAGTCTCTATCAAGATTAGGAACAAGTTTGTTTTCAAGTGCTTTGAACTCTTCGGATGCTGTTTCCATATATCCTTCAAATTCCATCACTTCTTTTAAAGACTCTATAGTTTTTTCGCTTATTCTGTCATATTCAAAATCAGTAGATTTTACGTACTCTTTAAAGCTTTCGTACTCTTCGTCAGAATATATAAATTCATCTACTGGAGGAATGCTCGGTTTGTTTTGCACCCATTGAGTGGTATAGTCGAAGATAACATTATCGTTTAATAGATAGAAGGATATAGTGCCAGGTCTGGTTTCTTCAATCATAATGTCGGGGGTGATTCCGCCTCCATCTCGCACCTCTCTACCATTTTTTGTGTGAAAAACTGTGGTCAAACTATCTGGAATTCGTCCAACGCTTCCATCAGGATTGCGATGGGTGTAATCAAGCGCTTGTATACCTCGACCACTGGGAGTGTAATATTTTGAAGTAGTTACTTTTAAGCTTGATCCATAAGGTAGTTCTCTTACAGTCTGAACCAATCCTTTTCCAAAAGAGCGGTTGCCTACAACCACAGCTCTGTCTATGTCTTGTAGTGTTCCTGCCACTATTTCGGATGCAGATGCAGATGAATTATCTACCATTACTACAAGCGGGATGAGACTGTCAACGGGTTGCTCCGTGGTGCGTAAGACTCTATCCCATTGTTTAATTTTTCCTTTAGTTGAAACAACCTCTTGACCTTTTGGCACAAAAATGTTGACAATTCTGACAGCCTCTTCCATAATTCCACCTCCGTTACCACGAAGGTCTAAAATGATGGATTCGGCACCCTGTTTTTTCAAGTCAATTACTGTGTTCTTCACTTCTTGTGCAGCATTTTCTGTAAATGTGCCAAAGTGTAAATAGCCAATGTTGTTATCTAGAACGGCTGAATAGGAGATGGGGTGTATTGTGATTTTTTCGCGTATTACTTTAATTGTACGCTTCTCTTCCTCTCCTGGCCGTTGAATGGTTATTTCGAGTTCTGTCCCTGGTTTTCCTTTTAGTAAATCGCTCACTTGCTGTACGCTATAGTTTCTGACATCTTCATCATCAACCTGTAGAATGACGTCTCCAGCTTTCAGTCCGCTCTTGTCTGCAGGAAGGTCTTTGTAAGGCTCATTAATGATTACATTACTGTCTTTATATGAAATAATGGACCCGATTCCAGCATATTCACCTGTTGTCATAAACTTCAGGTCGCCCATATCTTCTTCTGTAATATAGTTAGTGTATGGATCAAGTTGTGTAAGCATCGAATTGATTGTCTTGTTCACAACTTTGTCAACATCCAAACTATCTACATAAAACAAATCTATTTCTTTTAATATGGTTGTTAGAATATCTATGTTTTTATTTATTTCAAAATATCGATCTTTACTTGCAGGTTTCTGATTTGATGCGAAAGTTGATAAGCAGAGGATTGTACTGATTACAATAAGGAGGTTTTTTTTCATTATAGCGCAATTTTCGATATGTTTAATATAGTAGTTTACCTAATTATATAACAAAGAAACTACTTTTTTACGAAAACGACCCTCTGATTTAGTTATATGTTTTTAAAATCATTACCTTTATGCCTTTATTTTGATATCAAATTTAGAATAAACGAATATGCGTTCATCCATCCGATATATAATAATGCCAGGCATAATAGCATTAGCTATTTTCTATTTAACCTGTATAGTAAATGTTGATTCGATTCCTGTTCCAGATCGAGTATTACACTATGATAAGTTGGCTCATTTTGGAATGTTTTTTGTTCTTTCTGGAGCAATCTATTTTGACTATTACCATTTTCACAAAGGGAAGCCCAATAAATTCATGTGGGTTTTATTAGGCTTGGTCATTCCTGTAATTTATGGGGGTGCAATTGAAATAGTACAAGAGCAGTTTTTTTCACGTTCAGGAGAATGGATGGATTTTGTAGCTGATGCTTTGGGCTCGTTAAGTGCCACAGTGATCGCTCTAATTTATGTATATGTAAAACCAAAACAATAAATCTATAGACCTATGTTTTTGAGGAATTATTTTCAGATTGTTTTTATATCAATTTTTCTTTTAGTTGGTTGTACGAATAAGAAGTCTGACAAGCATCAGGATTCAAATGAGAAAACAACTACTGTAGAAGAACAGTTGGACAAGATAGATGATGCGAGGGGATATGTTGTGAAGGTTGGAGACATGGCTCCAAACTTCGAAATGGCGTTGCCCAATGGTGAAACCGTGCTTTTGTCGTCGCTAAGAGGCAGGGTGGTGATGTTGCAGTTTACAGCCAGTTGGTGTGGTGTTTGTCGAAAAGAGATGCCCTATATTGAGAAGGAGATTTGGGCAAAACACAAAGATAATCCTAATTTTGCGCTCTTTGGGATAGATAGAGAAGAGCCAGTGGAGAAAATAGAAGAAATGATAGAGAAAACAGGTGTTACCTATCCAATAGGTTTAGATCCTGATGCGTCGATATTCACTTTGTTTGCAGAAGAGAAGGCTGGCATTACACGCAATGTTATTATTGACAGAGATGGTAAGATTGTGATGTTGACTCGCCTCTTTGAGATGGAAGAGTTCAATGAGATGGTGAAGCTCATAGATGAGTTGCTTGGCAATGAATAATATTGAACAAAGTTCTCTGATAAGATATTTTGTCTGTTAGCATTACATACTTGGAACCTGGTAATGAAAACTCGGATAGAAAAATAAAATATATTATAAAGTTATGAAATACGAAGACCTGAAGATATTAGATGAGTTGAGAGAAAAAGGGAGCATAACTGAAGAAGAGTTTCAACGCGAAAAAGCTAAGATTTTGTCAGAAGAAAACAATTCATATTCGGGGTTCTTTAAAAAACCACTTTTTGGGTTGTCTGAAAAAACTTATTTAATGTTTATGCATTTATCTCAACTTTTGATATGGATAATTCCAGGGATAGGCATTGTTGTGCCAATAATTATGTGGATAACCAACAAAGAAAGTAATGCATCTGTAGATGATCATGGTAAAAACATCTTGAATTTTACAATAAGTTATGCTATTTATGCAACAGCACTGACTATAACTCTTATTGGAATTCCACTTCTTATTGTTTTATTTGCTATATATGCAGTAGCATTAATAATTGCAGCTATAAAAGCAAGTAATGGAGAATATTGGAAATATCCACTTTCAATAAAATTTATAAAATAGGTATGGAGGAAAAATCACTTGTAAAATATCGAAATGTATCTTTAAATATTGAGGAAAATACTATTTTGAAAGATGTGAACTTTGAGATAAAGCGAAACGACTTTGTGTATGTAATTGGCAGAGTTGGTTCGGGCAAAAGTACGCTTTTAAAAAGTATTTATGCCGAACTTCCAATTGAAGAGGGGGACGCACAGGTGTTTGATTATGATCTTTCGACTTTGAAAAGAAAAAACATTCCCTTTTTGCGAAGAAGAATAGGTATTGTATTTCAAGACTTCCAACTGCTCATTGATCGGTCGGTGGAGAAAAATTTGGAGTTTGTTTTGCGAGCAACTGGTTGGGAAAACAAAAAGGTGATAAAGGATAGAATCAACGAAGTGTTGCTGCAAGTGAATATGCAAAACAAAGCATATAAAATGCCTCACGAACTTTCGGGTGGAGAGCAACAACGTGTAGTTATAGCTCGTGCATTATTGAACTCACCCTCTCTGATATTGGCTGACGAACCAACAGGAAATCTTGATCCTGAAACAGGCAATCAAATTGTTGCGCTGCTTCACTCAATTGCCCAAAAAGAGACAGCAGTTATAATGTCGACGCACAATTACTCGATAGTGCAGAATTTTCCTGCAAAGATTATGAAGTGCGAAAACATGAATTTAATAGAGATACATCCAGATAATATAGAAGATGAGTCAGACAAGTTTAGTTTTAAGAAACTAAGCTGAAAATATGACTCTTCTAGATATTGTAATAAGAGATAGTATTGAAATTTAATCCAAAAAGTAAAACACTCAAATCCTTATCACTATCGAGACAGAAGTAGTAGAAAGTGCAAATTATGGTCATGCTAATTATGATTAGGCATATCTTTTAGTGAATCCCGTGTTGGTCTTTTGTTTTAACCTTTATATTCTAATCTCATTAAAAAGATGAGAGGGTTCTCTTTTTTTTTGTACATTTGCATTTTGAAAAAATGTTCTAAAATTCATTGTTGTGGCTAATACAAAATATATTTTCGTTACAGGTGGGGTTGTTTCTTCTCTCGGAAAAGGGATAATAGCAGCTTCACTTGGTAAACTCTTGCAAGCAAGGGGTTACAAGGTGACTATTCAGAAATTCGATCCATACATTAATGTTGATCCAGGAACACTGAATCCATACGAACATGGAGAATGTTATGTAACTGTTGATGGGCATGAAGCAGATTTGGATTTAGGTCATTATGAGCGTTTTCTAAACATTCAAACTACTAAAGAGAATAATATCACAACCGGTAGAGTTTATCAAAATGTAATAAATAAAGAGCGTAAAGGTGATTACTTGGGAAAAACCGTACAAGTTGTACCACATATTACAGACGAGATAAAAAGAAATGTAAAGCAGCTGGGGATAAAAAACAAATTTGATTTTGTTATAACAGAAATAGGAGGGACAGTTGGGGATATAGAATCACTGCCTTTTTTGGAAAGTGTGCGTCAGTTGCGTTGGGAATTAGGGAGTAAAAGTTTGGTTATCCATCTTACATTTGTTCCTTACATTGCAGCTGCAGGAGAATTGAAAACAAAACCTACTCAACACTCGGTTAAAGAACTTCAATCTCAGGGAATACAACCCGATATGTTGGTGTTGAGAACTGAGAGGGAGCTGAATGATGAGATACTAAATAAAGTGGCACTTTTTTGTAATGTGAAGCGCGATTCAGTATTGCAGTCATTTGATGTGTCAACAATTTATGAAGTACCTCTTGTGATGAGAGAGCAATCTATGGATGAGGTTGTGCTTGAAAAGATGGGAATGCCAATTGGAAAAAAACCACAATTGAAACCCTGGATAGAGTTTCTTGAAAAGGGTCGTAATGCTAAAGGGAAGGTTGTGGTTAAGTTAGTAGGTAAATATGCAGAGTTGCCCGATGCTTACAAATCTATCAATGAAGCATTATCGCAAGCTGCTATTTATCATGATAGAGAGCTAGACTTTGAAGCAATTCAATCTGAAGATATAACTAAAGAAAATATAGCGGATTTACTTGCTGATGCTGATGGGGTTATTGTAGCTCCAGGCTTCGGTCATCGTGGTGTTGAAGGTAAGTTTACTGCTATAACATATACGCGCGAAAAAAACATTCCTACTTTTGGAATTTGTTTGGGAATGCAATGCATGGTGGTAGAGTATGCACGCAATGTATTAGGACTGCAAGGTGCAAACTCAACCGAAATTGATTCTAAAACTCCTTACAATGTTATTGACATAATGGATAGTCAGAAGCAAGTCACTGGTATGGGAACATCAATGCGATTAGGATCTTACGATTGTTTATTGAAAAAAGGTTCTATTGCATATAATGCTTATAAAAAAGAACTTATTCAGGAGAGACATCGACATCGTTTTGAATTCAATAACGAGTTTAGAGAACAGTTTGAGAACAATGGAATGGTGATAACTGGTGTAAATCCAGAATCCGACTTAGCAGAGATAGTTGAGGTTCCAGCGTTAAAATGGTTTGTTGGAACACAGTTTCACCCTGAATTTAACAGCACAGTTATCTCTCCTAATCCTCTTTTCATGAGCTTTATGTCTGCAATAACTAACAATAATAAAAAGAAATAAATTAAGAATAGCACTATACCGAATATTATAGTTGCAATATAAAATACAAATGGATAAAAATACATTTACTGGTTTTCTTCTCATCGCAATTGTTATGATTGCGTTTATGCTTACACAGCGACCTAACGAAGAGCAATTGCGTGAGCGTAAAAGAATACAAGACTCAATACAGCAAGTAGAGTCGGAACGAGCTCAACAACAAGCTCAACAATTGCCTGAATCAGAAACAACTGATGTTGCTGAATCTAATGTGCTTGATGATTTTTTTGGAGGTGAGACCTCTATTTCAGAAGATACTACATCTGTAGTAGAACCTAAGCAAGCAAGTGAAGTGGTTGTTGATAGTGCATCTGCTTTCACGACATCTGCAGACAATAGTGCGCTGGAAGAGTTTGTAACTGTTGAGAATGATGATCTTCGCTTGAAAGTTTCTACCAAAGGTGGATGGGTTCATTCAGCAGAGTTGAAAGATTTTAAAAGATACGATAAGGATACGCTGTTTCTTTTCAAAGGTGATGAAGCCAGGTTCAACTTAGAGCTATTCAACAAAAGAAGTGTAAGACTGAATACTGAGTTCGAAACTTTCACTCCTATTTTATCAGAAAATGGCAACTCCTTAACCATGCGTTTAGGGTATACAAACAATCAATATATTGATTTTATTTACACTCTTCCTGAATCAGGTTATCTTATTGATTTTGATATAAAAGTAAACGGCATGACAAGTGAATTGCATCCCGAAAGTCTTCAAAATTTCCGTCTCTATTGGGATCAAAAATTGCGTCAGCAAGAGAAAGGACGTAAGTTTGAGAGAAGATATACAACCATCTATTATAAATATGCTGGGTTGGATGTAAAGAATATGTCAGAGAATAAAGACCTGAAAGAGGAGTATAGCGACCCAATACATTGGTTTGCTTATAAAGGGCAGTTCTTTACTTCCACATTTATTGCAGACAAACCTTTTACCAACACCATACTATCTACAAAAAGCATTGAAGAAGAGGGGTATCTTAAGGACTACAAAGCTGAAATTTGGGCACCTGTTTCTGTAGATGAGTCAGGCGAGCTTTTTGCGGGATTCCGATACTATTTGGGTCCTGTTCATTACACATCTATGAAAGCCCTAAATAAAGATGTAGATAGCAGTGATCGTCTCCACTTGGAGAAAATGGTGAAATTAGGTTGGAATTGGTTGAGTTGGGTGAATAAGTATTTTGTAATACCTGTCTTTAATTTCTTCCTATCGATGGGCTGGAGTATGGGATTGATTATATTCCTATTAACACTCTTAGTAAAACTAATTATAGCACCGCTAACATTCAAGTCGTACAAATCGACTGCTAAGATGCGCGTGTTAAAACCTCAGGTTGAAAAAATTGAAGCTAAATATCCTGGTGAGGATAAAGCTGTTGAACGACAAAAAGCAACAATGGAGCTATACAGCAAGGCTGGTGCAAGTCCCATGAGTGGATGTTTACCAATGCTTTTACAATCACCCATTTTAATTGCTCTGTTTTGGTTTTTCCCGTCAGCTATTGAACTGCGTCAGCAAAGTTTCCTTTGGGCTGACGATTTATCTGCTTATGATGCAATAATAACATGGGGAGGTAACATTCCGTTTATTTCAAAATATCTGGGAAATCATCTGAGTCTATTTACTTTGTTGATGACTAGCACGAACATCATCTATGCAAAATTTAATATGGATGCAAGCGGTGGTGGATCTCAACAAATGTCGGCAATGAAATATATGCCCTATATGATGTCTGTCATGATGCTGTTTTTCTTTAATTCATATCCTTCAGGATTGACTTACTACTATTTTATTTCCACATTAATCACTATAATTCTTACAATTTCTTTCCGTAAGTTTGTAAATGAGGAAAAGCTTTTAGCACAATTAGAGGCTAATAAGCGCAAGCCAAAGAAAAAATCAGGATTTATGGCTCGATTGGAAGAAGCTCAGAAAGTGCAAGAGCAACAAGCAAGACAGCGCGCAAAAGAGAATGCTAAAAAGAGAAGATAATTATACTTCTAAATATCATAAAATAAAAAACCAGAATCAGTCTTGGAATTCTGGCTTTTTATTTAAGTTTGAGGAGGAATTATTATAAAGAGAAGATAGACAGAAGGAGTTCTTTAAAACTATCGTCAAAATTATTTAGTAAATGAACTAATCATTAGTTTTTTTGTTTTAACAATATATACTACTTTACATTTAACAAAATTCATTATGAGTGAAAAGGATTTGGAATTAGCCTACGATGAAGATGACTCTGTAGAGTTTATTCAGAATTATTTGCCTAGTTATTATAAGGGGCAGCTAAGTAATGACGACATCAATTATCTTGTCGATCTTATTTATGAATATTATGAGGATAAAGGTTATCTAAGTGATGATGCTGATGATGACCTCGAAATTGATCAGGAGGAACTTGTTAACTATGTGTTTGACAATGCTAAGCCTGCCAAAATCAAGGGATTGACTGTTGAGTTAATAGAGACTGTAATTGAAGGTGAATTGTCATATTGTGAAAGTCTTGACAATGAAGATGACGAATAGGAAGAAGTATAACTATAGACTATATATAAAATAAATAACAAAAAACTATTATTAATTATGAGACATTTATCATTATTTGCCACTATCTTATTGAGTGGAACATTAATTCTTTCTAGTTGCGGAGCAAGTAGAGCTGTAAAAGGTGGTGGAATTGGTGCTGGTGCTGGTGCTGGTGTAGGTGCTGGTGTAGGCTCTATTATAGGTGGAGGCAAAGGTGCAGCTTGGGGTGCAGGTATTGGTGCAGTACTTGGCGGTACAGCAGGTGCAATTATTGGAAACAAAATGGACAAACAGAAAGCTGAGTTAGAAGCCATCGAAGGAGCTCAAGTTGAATCTGTGAATGAAGGAGAAGCTATTAAAGTTACTTTTGAATCAGGTATTTTATTTGCCACAAATTCAAGCACATTAAATGCAGCTTCACGTTCATCATTAGACAAATTTGCTAATTCGTTGCAAACCAATCCAGACACAGATGTAAAAATATATGGTCATACAGATAGTACTGGTAGCGATGCGATCAATAACCCATTATCACAGCGTCGTGCAGAATCAGTTTACAATTACTTGTTATCCAAAGGAGTTTCTGGTGCAAGATTAGAATCTCAAGGATTTGGCTCGTCACAACCTGTTGCTGATAATAGCACAGTTGCTGGAAGAGGTCAGAATAGAAGGGTAGAAGTGTTTATTTTTCCAAATGCAAAAATGATTCGAGAAGCACAGCAAGCTGAATAATATTCATATCAATTTAATTACGAAAAATCATTTTGTGGTGACGCAAAATGATTTTTTTTGGTGAAAAGAACTTATGTTTATGTCACCTCGATAATGGAAAATAACTAAGAGATTTTATATATTTGCGCAGTATTTCATTTTCATTTCATTGTATAGAGTAAAAAAAACTGGGATTTTAAAATAGAAATAATATGTTTGAGCAATTACAACTTCCAAATGACACTGAAAGTAGAGAAGATAAATATAAATCTTTGTCTCCTCAGATAAAAGCAATAATTGATGGAGAAACTGATCTCATTGCTAATTTAGCCAATGTGACAGCAGTCTTGAAAGAGGCTTTTAATTTCTTTTGGGTTGGTTTTTATATTGTGAAGAACAATCAGTTGGTTTTGGGTCCGTTTCAAGGACCTGTTGCATGTACTCGTATAGACTATGGAAAGGGAGTTTGCGGAACTTCATGGAAAGAGAAACGGACAATTATTGTAGATGATGTCAATCTGTTTCCTGGACACATTGCGTGTAGCTCATTGTCTCAATCAGAGATTGTTGTGCCAATTGTTCGAAACAATGAAGTAGTAGCTGTGTTGGATGTTGATAGCGAATATTTAAAACATTTTGATGTAACAGATCAGAAATACCTTTCAGAAATTGTAGGTCAACTCATTTTTTGATTTTATTATTTTGTTAAATCAAAAGTTCATTCTATCTTTGCAATTCAAATTACAAGAAGCAGTTCATGCTGTATAAATAGTTCGTAATGCGAAAGTAGCTCAGCGGTAGAGCATAACCTTGCCCCAAGCGTTAGACAATAAAACCCTAACCTTGGCAAGATTCAAGTTAAACAAACGAGTTTAATAATCCAACAAAAATATCAATTGCGAAAGTAGCTCAGCGGTAGAGCATAACCTTGCCCCAA
>CAZXGV010000020.1:0-22951 GCA_964640575.1 uncultured Dysgonomonadaceae bacterium | reverse complement strand
TAAATTTCGAGATTTACTAACTGCTTTTTGCACACATTCTCAAACCTGCTTTTAATTCAAATCAAGCCACCAAGGTGCATTAAGCATTTCTCCTATCCTACCAGTCATGTCTTATTGCTATGCTAAATGCAATAAGCAGTGATCTTATCTTGCAAGTTTTCGAGTTCATCAACAACTATCAATAATCTTTTCTAAACATTTCTTCAACGGAAGATTTCAGTTCCAACACCTGAAACTTGAATCTTCGGTCGAAGATTGGACGAAAGAGTGTTGAAAATCAAATCCACCACGGTTTTTCTGAGAAACAACAGATGAATTTCAAATCCTTGATGGTTTTTCTCTGCACAGAGAGTCGAAACTCAAATCTTCAATGAAATATTTAACAAACAAGAGAGGAAAATCAGACTTACTCCAATTTCCTCTTCATTTATCTCTCGAAAATCAGATTTACTTGAAACAAAAGCGCATTTGTGCTTTTCTAAACATTTCTTCAATGGAAGATTGCATTTTCATCTCTTGTTCGTCAAATCTTCGACGGAAGAAATGTTTTTGGTAAGTCGAGAGCACAAAAAAACCAGTTAGAAATTCTAACTGGTTTTTTGTGCTCTATTATTTTATATCAACTGATAGTTCACTTATCAATTAATAGAATTTATATCTATGGTCAACTACTTTCAATTTCTCTTTCAACACCTCTACAGACTGAGTTTGCAATCTATACATTGTGTTTGACTGTAGTTGAGCTTTATGCTGTTCAGATTCGAATTCTTCTGCTGATTGCTCGCGATTAACCACTTTAATCACATATACACCTGCATTGCCTTTCAATGGACCAGCAACACTGTTCAATGGTCCGTAGGCAGCATATGCGTTAAGGACTGGCTCGCTCCCTAAGTTTGTGATGTTGGAAGTGTTGAAATCAACAAATCTAACTGAGTCTATTTCTGCATCCATTGCTTCGGCATAATCACTCATTGTGGTTAAATTTTTTGATTCAAGTTGTTCAATAATTTTCTCTGCTTTTTTATCTCTTGACAACTGTGCTTTGATAAAATCTTTAACTTCAGATAGAGGAGCTACTCCAGAAGGGATTAATTTATCTACGCGCGCAATAACTCTGCTCTTTGAAAGATCAAATTTCTTGATAGCACCTTCCTTTTCGTTAAATGCCCAGTTGAGAACTTGGCGAGAACTTGGAATTTGACCCAATGTGTGATCTGTAGCTGAAACCGTAAAAGAGGGGACTACGCTGTATCCTTTTTCACGTGCTTTTTCAACAAAGTTTGTTTTAATTTCAGGGTCCGACACAAATTGATTCAATTCGTTGTCAATGTTGTTTTGAGTTTTATCTCCCACAATAACAGGCATATTCACAACCGCCAATTTATATTTAGTAATAGGAGCTGTCTTTTCTTCAACATAGAATAATGCTTGCTGACCAGGCATCTTTATTTTTATTACTGTACCAACGGGAGTTGAAAACACTTTTTGTGCCACATCAGAACCAGCTTGAGCTAAATCAATTTCTCGTACCCAGCCAATTTCTCCACCATTCGATTGTGGATTCAGTTCATTAGCAACATCAGCGAACTCTGCACCTTTGTTAATTTCTGTGTGCAAACTATCAATAAATGATGTCACTAATGAATCATTAGACATCGATTGAGGTATAGCAATCATTCTGATTCTAACAGAATCTGGAGCAACCGTTTTCCCCATATATTTGAATAGCTTAAACGAATCTCCATCTCTGAAGGGTCCGTAGACATCTGATACTTCTGCCGACTCAACAAACGAGATTTCTTCAGCAGAAAGAAGCTTTGGAGATACATATACGTCCAGATAGGGTTGATCTGAATAGTCAGATACTACTGATGCTACATTTTGTGTAGTGAGTAGTTTTTCATGTACTTCTGGAGTTATGCTTTCTACTTCATCAAAGTCCTCATCACTAGGAACAATGTCCTTAACGAAGTAGGTTACTTTTGCCATGGGCACATCCGTCTTGAATAGATGCTGATTTTCATTATAGTAGGTTTTGATTTCTGCATCAGTTACATTTGCTATAGAATCAGGTATGGTGTAATAGTTTTGGACAACATACGTAAAGTCTGCCTCTTGCTGCGATTGGGCTAAAGCTGTCTTAGCCTCCACGTCATTTGGCATAACAGCAGCAGACAATAAGGCTCCATACTTTTCTTCTAAGCGCTGGTATTTAATTAGATTTTCTATGAACATCCAAATCGCTCTATATTCTCTTACCACACCAATCTGTTCGGACGGAAGGGTGCTTTCATCAGCATTTATTGTAGTAATAAAACTAATAAGAGCTTCCCTGTCAAACACTCCCGTCTCGGGATTCACAAACAGGGGAAGTTGTTGCAGTAAAGGCGAAATAGTTTCTCCATGCACTAAATCATTTATTTCTTCTTTCGACACAGCAAGACCGAGCTTCTTAGCTTGAATGTCCAACAGACGCTCCTTCACCATTTGTTCGTAAACAATATCGCGTATTTGAGAAGTTGCGTTTTCGTCAAGCGAGCTTTGACCGCTTATCATCTTTTGGAACTCTTCCCATTCTGTTACTCTGTCAAAGTATTCACCCGTAGAGACAACATCGCCGTCAACTACAAATGCCCTATCCTGTGTTTTGCGGAGTAGAGTACTTCCCGAAGTTAATAAATCTCCCATGATGAAAGCTAACAAAGCAACACCGATTACCGCAATGAGAAGTCCGGCTCTATTTCTAATTTTCTGTAAAGTAGCCATTTACACTTACCTTTTATTAAATTAATATGTTTTACTAAATAGTTGTTTCATTAAGGGCACGAAGATAGTAAATATTAAGCAGATAATGAGAAATATTTAAAACAAATCTATCAAATTAGAATATTAAGGTTTTAATATTAGTCTTCATAATTCTGATTAACTATCAATTTTGTGACCTCTATTCTACGCTGAGTAACTTTTAGAATTTTAAATATGTAATTATCTATCTCAATTGTTTCATACGCATTTGGAAAACGCTGCATGTGATGCAAAATAAATCCTGCGATAGTAGTATAATCATCTTCTTCGGGCAAGCTCAAATCAAATAGCTCATTAAGCTGATCAATCTCCATTCGGCCTGAGAAAATATACTCATTTTCTCCTATTTTTTTTGCAATATTAGTATTTACATCATATTCATCTTCAATTTCACCAAATATTTCTTCTACCAAGTCTTCCATTGTTATGATTCCAGATGTTCCTCCAAATTCATCCACAACAACAGCTATAGTCTTGTGTTGCTGTAGCAATTCAGTCAACAAATTGCTAGCAAGCATACTATCAGGATAGAAAGAAATTGAAGCAATTTCGGTAGGCCAATCGGGTGGATTGTCAAACATTTCCCAAATATGAATATATCCGATAATATTATCAATGTCGTGCTCGTAAACAAGTATTTTAGAGTACCCTGTTTCAATAAACCTCTCTTTCAGTTCGTTAATAGATGCTTCTTTACTCACTGCAACGATATCAGTGCGGGGAACAATGCAATCTCGTAGCTTGACAGATGAGAAATCCAAAGCATTCCTAAATATCTTCACATCAGAGTCGACTTCCTCTTCCGAGGGAATGTCGTCAACACCTTGCTTTACGTATGAATTGAGTTCGAGGCGTCCAAGAGGTTTCTCTTTTGATGGATAGAACTTGATACCGAACAAACGAAGAGTGGAGCTCCCTACAGCTGTGAAAGCTTTGACAATAGGATAAAGCAATATATAGAAAATAAATGCTGGAAGCGATAGAATTTTCACCCACATATTGGCATTGTTCCTAAATATAGCCCTGGGAAGGAGTTCGCCAGTAAAAAGGAGAACAATTGAGGCAACAGAAAACTGCACAAAAATTGCTGTTAATGGATTATCTGTTATATTTTGTGATACAAAATTATGAGAAAGCGATATTGTAAAGTAAACAAAGACTACCATCACAATAAGATTGCCAATAGTAAGCGCCGATAAAAATTGTCGAGGATGATTATAAAACTCTTTCTGAATGTAGTCGATAAGAGTTTTCTTTTTTTTATCTAACGCATAGAGCAACTTATCGGAAGAGATAAAAGCTGTTTCCATTCCGGAAAAAAAGATGGATAATACGAGCGAGGTAATCCAAAAAACTATTTCAGTTGAATCATTCATCTAACATCGTTATTGAATCAACTTCTAACGTATCCAAAGGTGCTACGTCTTCTCTAAAGGGTATCCTTCCATCGTGTGGACGAAAAATACGGTATTCAGTCATTTCCTGATTCGACTCAAAACCATATCCTTTCAACTCGGTGTCTCCACGTTTTATTTGGATATATTTATCGGAGTAAACTGTTTTGTTTTGCTGATCCCAAAAAAGCTCATCACTCAAAAACATCTCCCCCTCCAAATTGCGAATATCCACGTTACCTTTCAACCTCCACAGTTTTCTATCAGTGAAATTCCAAGCTGAATCAGCCAAAATTTTAGCCTCTACTTGAAAGAGAGAGTCAAATCGCTCCAAATAAATCCCTTCGGGAAAATACCAAAAAGGGTCTTCAGCCTTATCGAACACCTCCCAAATATCTGCTACTAATTTGTACCGAGTAATTCCTGAGTCGGAAATAAGTGTTGTAACACTATCGGTAATCATAGAAGGCGTTGTTTCTGGGTCGAACTCAATATCTATAGTTTCTGTATCAGTACCGCCACAAGCGATATGAAAAAAAAGCATAACAACCGTTACTAGTCCGATTGTTATGCTGTTTAATTTCATCTTCAATAAGTTTTTCAACTAATGTATCTGTTTTTTAATGACAACTTTGATTTTACTCACCAAGATTACTTAGTTCGTATAGTAGTAGTCTCACCTATCCATCCTGGCACAACGATTGATTCACCTGCTTTGAGTCCCATCATGAATGCATCTTCTCGCTCCATAAAATAGCCTGAATATTGACGAATCAATGCGTTTGCCTCTGATGACACACTTGGATCAACCGCCTTTGCTCTGTTTAGTTTATCAACTGCTGCACTAAATACAAGACCTCTTTTTTCAGGTTCAGGAAAAATACCCTGAGCACTTGAAGCATACATTTTTGCAATCAATATGTAAGCATCTCCATTACTTGGTTTAAACTCCAAAGCATCATAAGCTGCTTGCCTTGCTTGAGCATAACGTCTTTGTGAAAACAAGATTTGTGACAAAGTCATCATGTAGTCACTCGATTTATCATTATCTGGCTCTAGTTTGGCAGCCTGCTCATAGTATATAAGGGCAGCTTCATAATCTTTATTCTGAAGACTTCTATTAGCTAAACCTATTGCAGAGTTTGCAGATGGAGTTAACTTATGTAGATTTTCAGAAAGATCGAAGTAGAAGTCTGAATCGTTACATCCAATTTGAGATAACGAAGCAATTGCTTTGTTCAAGAACTCTTCATTTTCTTTATTATCTTCAAACTTAGCTGAGTAAAAATTCTCAAGAGTTTCACAATCACCAGCACCACTATTCACAAAAGCCGTTTCAATGCTTTCTTTCACTGCGGCTACATAGTTAGCATTGTCAGCATCATCATTAGCTTTAGCATTCTCTATAGCATCATCCATATATCCCAATATGCGAAAGTAATCATTGATATACTGATCTTTTTTTGATTTATCTTGTAAGAAAAGCATAAGCGATGAAAGCATATAATGACCATAAGCATCTGAAGGATACATTTCGCTTTTCATATCTTCGATAGCTTCACCCAGTAAATCATACACTACTTTATGATCCACTTCTTCACCCATCAGCTCTTTATAGTCATATGCTTTGAAAGCAAGAATAGTTCCCTTAGCGTCAACATTGGAAAAATACTTCAAACGCTTGTCGTATATTTCCATTATTAAATCTAAGTGTTCTTTCCTCTTAGCTGCGTCAGTTTCTTGAGCAAATAGAGATTTGAAAATACGTGGTCCATAAATATAAATGTTTTTACTTGAAGCTGGACAATTGTTGTAAACAGCTTTCCAAGTTTTAACTGCATCCTTATAGTTCTCTGCTTTAGCTGCAGTTGTCATAAGGCTCAAATTCATACGGCAATTGATGCTGTCTTGTCCATGACCAAAAGGAGCCTTCACCGGATCATATCCTTCTTTTTGAGCGTTCACTCCAACTAAAGTCGCTGTCGCAAAAATAATTGCTAAAATAAACTTTTTCATTTCTATCTTTTTTTATTTAAGTGTTTCTTTTTTTATCGTTTGCTAGTTTGACGTTATGTTAAAACAATAGTTTAATCTGCGTCATACAAATTAATCAAATTGACGCTTGAAGAACCAGAGTTCATTAATGTTTATATTTATACTAACCTTAAACATCTCTTCTTTGATCATATATGTTTGCTCTGGGTCCATTATGGAGTAACCAAGTCCAAGATTAACCATGGATACTTTACCGCTGAAATTATCTCTAAATGGCAAGCCAAAACCAACATGCACACCATATTCTTTATATCCTGCTTCTCCTAAACTATTATCGTTCGAAGGGTCGTAGACCTTTGCATTAATGTATGAGTTGGAATATGAAAGACCTCCACGAAGACGTACTCTTTTGAAGAAGTTTCGGTCTACAGGGTCAGTTACATACTCTGCTCCCAACTTCACGCTATATTTATCATTAAAACGTGTGCCAGTTGTCATATCGTCAAGATAGTCGGGATACTTTGAACCGCTCCATTGTTGTAAACTTGCGTCAATACCCACCAACCAATTAACTGAACTATATGAGAAGCCTACACCCAGTGTTGAGGGTATGTCAAAATCTTGATTATACAATGTGTCAATAGGAAGCGACTCGGTGCTTGTTGATGAATACAAATAATCGCCAGGATAAATTGTTGTAGTGTTATTTACACTCGGAGTGTATACAACGCCTAACGTCATCGATTCTCTATCATTGATAGGATAAGTAAACTGAGCTCCTATATCAAACATTACGTTTTTTATAGTAAACGAATTATTTTTCAATCTACTCGATGCCTCCCCTAAATTAAGAGCTTCACTTGAATGTTTGATACTACCGAAAAGATAAGAGACATTTGCACCCACTGATAAGTACTTTATAGGTGCATATGCAAGCCCAGCATACATTTGACTTAACCCTCCCGAACCATAAAACATTTCTCGATAATTAATATCATCTCGTATTTTATCTCTCCCGAAATCATACCCAACTTTTGAATAAGGCAATAAGCCTAAACTCACACCTACATTTTTATATGCAGAAAACTGAAACGCTAAGTAATCGAAATTAGCATTCTGAAAAGACTGGTTGTTTGTACCATCCGATAGCTTTGAATACTGACCTGACACACCCATTTCCATCGTAAAGTTTAAGGTGTCGGCAGCCGAGTAGGATGCAGGATTGCCAGAATTGATATTCGCTCCTCGTCTAATACCATAACTAATGCCCCCCATCGATTCTGTCGCACCTAAGGCTGGGTTAGAGAGAATACCATAACCATATCTTCCATAAGGAGAGTTTACGCCCACATTCTCTTGAGCTGAAGAGGTGCTTATAAGTGTGACAAATGTGATAAGCGATAATAAGAAACGTTTCTGTTTGTTCATTCTGTTGCTTCTATGAAAAGAAAAAAGACTATGCTTTTTGTATCTCTAAATTGTTAGTGTATGCAAATATTGCATACTTATATTGTTTCAGCACTACAAACGTAGTAAATATGCTATTAAAATAAGACAAGACAAGCATATCAATCAGTGCATATTCACATAAAACATGCTATGCTTTACACCTATCTTCGAAGTAAATAAAGACAAAGTAAATAAAAAAAACTCACGTTACTGTGAGTTTTTGATTTTTTAAACATATTGTGATAAATCATTCAAACATTACCATATCACTTATAGCTATTGAAAAACACAATTTTATCGACTGGTTTCCTACTTTTCTTTCGCAATGGTTGAGCGCTATATCCTATTACGATGTCGAGCCACACTCGCTTCGAGGAAGGAATATTCAAAAGGTCTCTCACTTTGTTTTCGTCAAACCATCCTACAATGCATGAGCCTAATCCCTCTTCTTGTGCAGCAAGGACAATATGAGCGGCTACTATACCCAAATCCAATTGAGCATAATCTTTTTTCTTTATCCAACCACCTATACCTGAACTTAGATTAACCTTCTCCTCCACAAGTAATAAATGAATGGGCGCTTGTTTGGTGAAGTGATTCATCCCCAATACACGAGACGAAGTAGCGTCGGCAACTTTGTTTTTCAACTCAGGCTCATCCACTACTACGAAACTCCATGGTTGCGCATTACACGCAGAGGGAGCCAATCGTGCTGTTTCGATAATACGATCTATTTTTTCTTTCTCAACACTACGTTCAGGATCAAATGCCCTCACACTTTGTCGTGATGAAACTAGTTCTAAAAAACTCATTGTTTTTTTTTACTTTTATTTTTTTAGTCTTTGAATGCAAGGATTCTACTGATATACTTACCAATAATATCGAACTCAAGATTTACGAGCGTCCCCTTTTTAATTTGATGAAAATTGGTGTACTCGTATGTATAAGGTATAATGGCAACTTCGAAGCTATTTTCAGTAGGATTTACAACAGTAAGACTCACCCCGTTTACAGTAACCGACCCTTTATCAACAGTGAGATAACCTTTTTGCGCCATCTCTTTGTCAAAATCATATTTAAACTTGAAATACCAACTTCCATCGGCTTCTCTCACATTTTCGCACACAGCAGTTTGATCCACATGCCCTTGCACAATGTGTCCATCCAATCGTCCGTCCATCTTCATGCTACGTTCCAAATTCACTTTATCCCCTACTTTCAATTTCCCTAAATTGGATACTTCTAGAGTCTCTTGTATGGCAGTCACTGTATAAGTATCGTCTTTAATATCAACAACTGTCAAGCAAACGCCGTTGTGAGATATGCTCTGATCTATTTGCAACTCATTGGTAAAAGTGCACCTCAATGTGAAGTGTACGTTTCCTTTATCTTTTTGTATAGCTACTACTTCTGCAGCTTCTTCTACTATTCCTGAAAACATATTATATCGTTAAAATAAAATGAAAAATTTATCGTATTAACACGATTTATCACCAAATTGATGCACGTTTTTCTTTTGGAAGATACAACGCATCTGTTTCTTTTATATCAAAAGCATCATACCAAGCATCGATGTGTGGCAATGCTCCATTTACACGCCATTTACCCAATGAGTGTGGATCTATCTTCGTGAGACGTAATATTTCTGCATCACGCACATTGCCTGCCCAAAGCGTTGCATAAGAGAGGAAAAAGCGTTGCTCTGGAGTAAATCCATCAATAGCTACATTCTGTTGTGCTTCTTTTGTTTTCAAATATGCATTGTGTGAAATTTGCAAACCTCCATGGTCGGCAATGTTCTCGCCAAGTGTGAAAGTTCCATTCGCTCTTACAGTGTCGAGAACTACAATGTTGTCAAAATGATCGACCAACACTTTAGCACGCTCATCAAAGCTTGCAGCATCTTCGGCAGTCCACCAATCGTTTAGATTGCCTTCTTTATCAAACTTGCGCCCTTGATCGTCAAATCCATGTGTCATTTCGTGACCAATCACCACACCAATACCACCATAATTAAGGGCATCGTCAGCATTCATATAGAAAAATGGAGGTTGAAGAATTCCTGCAGGAAAGCAAATCTCGTTGGATGAAGGACTATAGTACGCATTAACTGTTTGGGGTGACATGTGCCATTTAGTTTTATCCACAGGTTTGCCCAGTTCATCCATCATTTCGTTATACGCAAATTCAGAAGCACGCTTGATATTTGCCCAGTACGAATCCTCCTTAATTTCTAACGAAGAGTAGTCTTTCCATTTGTCTGGATAGCCAATCTTCACAATAAAAGTATTCAGTTTTTCGTGAGCTTTAGCTTTAGTTTCATCGCTCATCCACTCTAAATTAGTGATGCGCTCACCAAGCGACTCCTTCAGATTATCGACCAATGTGAGCATTCGCTCCTTAGCCTCTGCAGGAAAATATCTTTCTACATAGAGTTGACCAACAGCCTCACCCAATGCACCATTCACAGCATCAATACTTCTTTTCCAACGTGGACGAAGCTCTTTGCTACCACTCATTGTTTTACCGTAAAACTCAAAATGAGCATTCACAAACTCGTCGCTCAAGTAGTTTGCTGCCGAACGAACAACAATCCAGTTCAAATAACTTTTTAAGTTCTCTAGCGATTCTGTGTCAATTAGCCCAACAGCAGCTTGGATAGGTTCAATTTGTGCTACATTCAAAGTATCGAGATCGATTACACCAAACTGCTCAAAGTAATAAGCCCAATCGAATGGGGCAACCTTTTTATCTAATTCTTCAAACTTTAATTTGTGATAGTTTTTTTCGGGCAAACGTCTCATTTCTTTGGTGAAATGATTTTTTGCCAACTCTGTCTCAATTTTCATTACAGCGTTAGCTGATTTTGAAGCATCGGGCTCTGAATAACCAATGTTTTGAAACTGAGTTTTAATCAAGTTTACATACTCCTGACGCAAATGTTCCGATTTGTCATTTTGTTCCAAATAATATTCACGTTCGCCCATGCCTATACCTGATTGATAGAGATGAGCAATGTTCATTGTGCTATTTTTGTTGTCAGGACCTACACCAAATCCAAAAAATGGATTAACAGCATATTTGCTCACTTGAGCCATTAGTTTAACAATGTCTTTTTTAGAACTAGCAGCCTCAACTTCAGCTAATATAGGTTGAATAGGTTGAAACCCATCAGCATTCAGTTTAACACTATCGATACCCATACTATACAAATCACCTACCTTCTGCGCATTTGTACCTTGTTTATGATTCTCTGCCCCAAGCTCTTCAATAAGTCCTTGTACTTGTTCTTGATTTTCTTCACGCAACTTATCAAAAGTCCCATAACGCGAGTGTTCATCGGGGATTGGATTGGCGGCTTGCCAACCACCTGTTGCATACATATAAAAATCGTCTCCTGCCACTGCAGAAGTGTCCATATTGGAAAGTTTGAGTCCTTTGTCTGTGGGTTGGGCTGTTTGTGATGTACAACCAGTAGATATAGCCATAACTAATAGAGTTGAATAGAATAAAAGTTTTTTCATAATCCGTTTACTTGCGATTAATTGATAGTACAAAAATAGAGAAAAATATTCAATACCCTCTTACGTAGTCAGTGTAAAGTGTATTAATTCACATTTTTCGCATCATCAGCTTTGTGAAAATGCTATATGTTGTTCTAAAATTGATTCCGAAATATTTAGAGACATTTTTTGAGTTCCTGTCTCAATGCCTTTTCTGTTTCGTCTGTTGCTGGTGTTAATGGCAAACGGAGTTCGTTTTCGATATGCCCCATCAAACAAAGAGCACATTTTACACCTGACGGATTACCATCCACAAACAACAACTCTTCGCAGTGACTCATTTTACTGTATGCTTCTTTTGCTTTGTCAACATTTCCATTTAAAGCCGATTTCACAATCTCTCTAAATTTAATTGGAAAAGCATTACCCAAAACAGATATCACACCTTTACCGCCCTCTTTTATAAGGTCGATGGTCATAGGGTCATCGCCCGACAACACCGAGAAGTTTTGAGGAGCACCAGCTATTAGTTCTTTCACTTGTTCTATATCTGCATGAGCTTCTTTAATAGCAATAATATTTTCACAACTTCGTGCTATGCGTAGCGTAGTTTGTGCTGTCATGTTTACACCTGTTCTACCTGGTACATTATATAGAACAATAGGGAGAGGTGATGCCTCAGACACTTTTTTATAATGTTGAAACAACCCCTCTTGTGTAGGTTTAGTATAGTAAGGTGTTACAGAGAGAATACTGTGAACCCCTTCAAAATTAAATGTTTTAATCGATTCGACAAGAGCACTCGTGTTGTTCCCACCCATACCTACCACAATAGGCAGTTTATCTTGTACATGCGCTACAACAAAACGAACTATTTCGTTTTGTTCAGAGGATGACAGGGTAGCTGTTTCGGCTGTCGTTCCCAATATCACCAAAAAGTCAGTTCCCGACTTGAGATGAATATCTAATAGACGCTTAAGGGCTTCAAAGTCTATTGCTTTATCTGCTTTAAAGGGAGTAATTAAAGCAACTCCCATTCCTTTTAAGGAGATGTTTGTCATAAAGGATATTTCTTTTTACTTAAAATTCAGTCAAACTCTACTGAAATCAGATTTCAACAGATTCGTCGTGTTTAATGCGCAAAGTTATAATTTTTATCGGTTTTTATAGCAAAAAGAAACTTATATGTTGGATAAGAGATGAAAAATAAATTGTGAGCAATCCATATAAACTCACACTATTAAGAGATTGTGAGAAAGTGTCGTTTGGTTATTAGAATCCTAACACGAATTAAATTAAACTGTGTCAACCATTAGTGAGTTACCTGCTAACAACATAGAAAGCATGAATTACACCTGGCACCCAACCTAATATCGACAATAATACATTTAACAACAACTTACCGCTGAAGCCTGTTTTCATAAACACAGCAACAGGGGGAAGTAAAACACAAAGTACAATTGTTAGTAATGACATAGTTTATTTATTTTTGGTACATGTTTTGTGTTCCGCAATGCGGAACTTTTCATAAGACTTGCTTCAGATTTACACCTCACAACGGACACCACTGCTCTTTGACTAATGGTTGGCGATTACGCCCATAGAGAACTTTCACCACAAACAATAATGCCAAACACGGGAACACCACCAAAAAATGCTTTGAATAATTTTATTCAAAGCATTTACACTATTAGAGTATCAAATAATTTTAGTCAAGTTTTTCTTTTATCTTATTTACACTTTCACTCACACCGCGCGTCACATCTTCCCAAGCATCTTCTATATTGTTTTTTACTTTATCGTATGTGTTTCCCACATCTTTCCTAGTTTTCTCCCAAGAGTCTTCACTGCTTTCCTGAGCTTTCTCAATGTTCTTTTTATAATCATCTCTCAACTTCTCTAACCCCTCGATACTCTTTTCGTAAGCTGCTCTTGTTTCAGCAGAAATTTTGTCACCCGCTTTGTTTAGTTCATCTTTTAGCTCAGCAATCTCTTCATTGATTTCGTCCAACTCTTCATTGGCATCTGCCACAAACTTTTCTTTTTCAGCATACGTGTATTCCTTAAAGTCTCTCATTCCTTCATCAATGTCTTGCTTCAACTCTATCACATCTTCTCTCATTTCTTCTTTGGCTTCTTCTTGTTTTGATTTATTTGTACAAGAAGCTAACACAAAAACAGAAGCGACTGCAACAACTAGCACTGACCCCAAAAATCTTGTTTTTTTCATAATTTCTCTTCGCATTTAAATTTAACTTCCAACAGTTATAACAAACGAATGTTACAAATTGTTCTAACGAACTGACTCACACAAGCAAAACACTTAGAACGCACTATATCAAACATCCCTTTAATTATATTATCATCTGCAAAAAAGCATGTTCATCAATAATTTTAACTCCAAGCTTCTTAGCTCTCTCCAGCTTTGCAGGTCCCATTCTGTCTCCCGCAAGGATATAGTCAGTATTTTTCGAGATAGAACCTGTATTTTTGCCTCCATGCTGTATAATCATCTCTTTATATTCGTCTCTCGAGTGAATAGAAAACACACCACTTATCACAATTGTTTTGCCCTCCAACTTATCTGTCTTAGCAGAGAGCATCTCCTCGCTCAAAGAAAACTGCAAGCCATAAGCTTGCAAACGCTCAACAATATCTAACTGAACCTCATTGCTGAAAAAATCAACTACACTCTGTGCAATACGCTCTCCTATTTCATCCACATTTGTCAATTGTTCAAATGTGGCAGATTTGAGTAAATCAATATTCGGGAAAGCATGTGCCAACTTGTTAGCAACTGTTTCGCCCACAAATCGTATGCCAAGTGCAAAGAGCACCCGTTCGTAAGAGACTGATTTAGATTGATTGATACTTTTAAGAAGATTGTTGGTGCTAGTTTCACCCCATCTATCCAATTTTATGATATCATCATAGGTCAATGCATACAAATCGGCTACATCATCAATCAACTCCTGATCGAACAATAAGGAAATGGTTTCAGGTCCAATGGTAATATCCATTGCTCTGCGAGCAACAAAATGCTCAATACGACCTTTTATCTGTGGTGGACATCCAGTAATGTTAGGACAATAATGAACAGCCTCACCCTCATCCCTTACAAGGGGTGTAGAGCAAGCAGGACAATTTGTTGCGAAAATAACTTTTTCACCATCTGGTTTTCTTGCAGTTTTATCTACAGCTGTTATTTTAGGTATTATCTCACCTCCTTTTTCCACAATCACTTTATCACCAAGGTGAAGATCGAGTGCCATTATCGCATCTTCGTTGTAGAGCGAAGCTCGACGTACAGTTGTGCCCGATAGCAAGACAGCTTCTAAATTAGCAACTGGTGTTACTGCGCCTGTTCTACCTACTTGATAAGTCACAGACTCTAATGTAGAGATAGCCTGCTCGGTACTGAATTTGTAGGCAATAGCCCATCGCGGGAATTTAGATGTGAAGCCCAGATTCTTTTGATGTTGCAAGGAGTTTACTTTCAAAACAACTCCATCAGTAGCAACTGGAAGGTTGTTTCTTTCTATATCCCAATGTGCGAGAAACTCAAAAACACCTTGAAGCGTTGTGCATTTCTTATTCGTTGTTGGAACTTTTAATCCCCAATTACGTGCGATTTCTAAGTTTTCGAAATGACTATCGGAAGGAAGATTTTCACCCATTACAAAATAGATATACGAATCTAAGCGACGAGAGGCAACAATCTTTGGGTCTAACAACTTAAGTGTTCCCGAAGCTGCATTACGCGGATTGGCAAACGGAGCTTCGCCCTCTTTTTCGCGCTGCCTGTTTAAATCTTCAAACACACTCCATGGCAAAAGTATTTCACCACGAGCCTCTATGTATTCTGGAATATTTTCACCCCTCAAAAGAAGTGGCACACTACTAATAGTTCGCACATTATCTGTAACATCGTCACCCTGCTTACCATCGCCACGAGTAATGGCTTGCACCAAACGTCCATTTTCGTATACAAGTGAAATGGAAGTCCCATCGAATTTCAATTCACACACTATTTCAAACTCGTCGTTCAATGACCGCTTCACACGATTGTAGAATTCAGTAACCTCTTCATGCGAATAGGTGTTTTGTAACGATAACATGGGGAATCGATGCTCTACCTGCCGAAAACCTGTATTGATATCACTACCCACTCGTCGTGTTGGTGAATTGGGGTCGTCAAACTCTGGGTACTTGCTTTCCAAATCAATCAATTGTCTCATTAAAGCATCGAATTCGAAATCCGAAATTTCGGGTTGCGACAATATATAGTAGTTGTAGTTGTGTTCGTGTAGCTTTTTCCTTAGCTGCTCTATTTGTTCTTTGGGTGTTCTCATTTTTTAAAAAATCTCATTAATGGGAAAGTTGCCTCCGAATGATTTTGGTTTTCCCTGTGTCTATTAATATTTACAGTTAATGTAATAGTTTGTTGAAAAAGAACTTCTTTTTCTGAGAAGTGTATGTTCACTCCTAATTTAGCATTTGTTCGCGTCGAACGTATCAAATTGACATACCATTTAGATTGGATATATGAACTACCTCGCAAAAAAGGAGTCCCCCAATAGAGGTTATCCCCATGGATGTTGTAAAAACTCATTCTCTTATCGCCAAAATAAGCCGTATTGTCCGTGCCCAATCCATTATACTCTCCACAGAGACGCATAGTAAGACCAATTGGTTTCTCAAAACCATCTCCCTCTCCACGGTCTCGCTCCATACCAAATAGTCCGCCAACTGAAAACATAAGAGTATCTAATCCATTTTGATTTGAGTGCGACACTCCTAAAGAGAGATTCATTTGAACCTGTTCCCCTATATGATAACTCTCAGTAGAGGGTGTTGTGTTTGCATAGTGATAGAGGTAAGATTGCATTTCAGCGAAAAATAAATTCTTTCTTTTCAACCCAGATGCTCCAATAAAAAAACTTTCTCGAATATCTTCCGACCCGTAGCCTGTCCAATCTAACCATATATTAAAAAAGTCATTATTATCATTCTTCACGTTTACAAACACACCGTGCATTATAGGTCTAAAATATTGCAGAGAGTCTTTGAAAAGCAACGTAGAGTAGTTGTCGAGCAATTCCTCTTTAGGAAAAGCCCCTGCCCTGAACAAAACTTTCGGGGTTTTGTATTGATAATAAGCCATAAAACCCTCTCTATCAGTAAAAGACGGACTGCCAGCAATCTTTAATAGGTTAACCCCTGTATATATAGTTTGTCGGTTATCTAACCTCAACCCCAATTCGGGCATCAAGTTCATTCCATGCATGGTTTGATCCACACTATACGAGGATCGAGCATACTCTGCATTATCAAAAAAGTAGTTGTAACCCAGCTTCCAAGTCAGCTCCTGACTAAAACCAAAACAGACAGAGGCTGTAAATAATATGAGAAGAGTGATAGACTTACGTGTAGACATAGCAACTAATATTTGTAACAAAGATAAGAGAAATCATCTACAAATATAACAAATCTAAGGCTTAGATATTTTAGTTAGGTCACAGCTTTTTATTTTGCCATTTACCGTATCTCATATAGAGGTATGAGAATGACATCAAGAAAAGCCAATACACTATTTCTGAAGTCCAACTTAGCGCAACCGACGAGCGCAAATAAACAATAATCCACACCATATACGAAAGATAGAATGTGAGTGTAATGAGTTCGAACACCAGTGCAGTTCGGGTATTGCCTGTCCCCGATACTGCATTAAAGAATATAGCACCTAAGCTGAATATGGGCAACAGAGCAAGCAAAACATACATAGGTGATACTGTTTCGGCTATAAGCACTGGGTCACTTGTATATATCTGGATAAGAGTCCCTGGAAAAAGAGCGACCAACAGCATAATGATTGCAGTGACTGCTAAACTCAACTTTGCCACTCTTCTCAAAAGCTTTAACACATCAGAATTTCTGCCAGCTCCTATTGTGTTGCTCACCATGGTACTCGTAGCAGACCCGAGTGCTTGAGCGGGCAAAATAAGAATAGTGTAAAAACTTCGTACTATATTAGAAATTGCTAAAGGACGCTCCCCCAACTTCTCGATGAAGACAAAAAAGAGTAACCATACAAAAACAGAGAGAAGATATTGAACCATCATAAAAACAGAGATGTTTAACACTTGTTTTACGACTGACAACTGGATGCGAACTCTCTTAAAACCATACTTATCTAAATCTACAGTTTTCAATGTGTAAATAACAAAGAAAAGAGTCGAAACTATCTCCGATATAACTGATGCTAAAGCCGCTCCAGCAATACCCATTTCAGGAAATCCAAAATGCCCAAAGATAAGCAGGTAATCGAACAACACATTCGTTAAAGCCATAACAATGGCATTGTAAGTAAGAATTTTAGTGCCCGCAATACCAATATAGAAAGCACGGAACATAGTGTTGCCAAAAGCAAATACAAATCCATAGAAGCGCCAATCGAGGTATTCGTTTACTGCAGACGTTATTTCTTCCGATTCGAAAAGATAGGGTAGCCATTCATTAGAGACATATCCCATAATCGGGATCAACAGAATTGCTGCAGGTATTAAGACCAAGAGCCCTTGAACTACAATATCGCTTATTTGATGATAGTTTCTCTCTCCATTGCGCCTACCTATCAGTATCTGGCTACCCATGCTATACCCAAATCCAAGTGTGTAAATAGCAATGTAGAAAATACCCGCCAATGCAGAAGCACCCAACTCGACCTCGCCTACACGTCCAAGAAAAGCAGTGTCTATCACCTGAATAATGTTTTGAGCCAACAGGCTCAAAAATATCGGATAGCTTATTTTAATAATATCTTTATTGTTATACATAAATGGAGTGTGCAGTAAAAAAAATTGATGCAAAACAACTAAAAGTAATATGAACAGGGAAATCTAAGAACAACTATTAATCAAATATGTTCCAAAAGCTTTCGGTTAAGCACCAAAAACTCCATACAATATGCTAAATATCAGGAAAAAAGAAAATAGGAGGCGAAATGTTTTGCCGTTATATGATTTTTTTTTATTATCTTTGTAAGCAAACAATACATTTATAAAAATATGAATCCAAAGAAAATACTGTTTATTACTCAAGAGATTTGCCCGTATCTACCCGAAACACCGCAATCAACCATTTGCCGCAATCTACCACAACAAATTCAAGAAAAAGGTCACGAAATTCGCACATTTATGCCCAATTTTGGTAGCATTAATGAACGAAGGAATCAACTACACGAAGTTATTCGCCTATCAGGTATGAATCTGATTATCGATGACACAGACCACTCTTTAATTATTAAAGTTGCATCTATACAAACGGCACGTATGCAGGTTTATTTTATAGACAACGAAGATTATTTCCAAAATAGAGAAACCACTGTTGACAAAGATGGTGTAGAATATGAAGATAACGACGAGCGTAGCATATTTTTTGTGAGAGGTGTTATGGAGACCATCAAGAAATTGAGATGGGTTCCCGATATAATTCACTGTCACGGATGGATGTCTGCGTTAGCACCCATATACATTAAGAAAGGATATGCTGACGACCCCACCTTCAAGGATGCGAAGGTAATCTATTCTACATACGATGATGTTTTTGAAAAACCTTTTAGAGAAGACGTTGCAGACAAACTGAAATTTGAAGGAATCGATGATAATGTTATTGAAAGAATCAAACAGCGAGGAGTAATGGATTATAACAATCTAACAAAACTGGCTATTGACTATTCTGATGGTATAATTCAAGGTAGTGATACTCTCCCAGATGAAATCTCTGATTTCATAAAAGAAAAGGGAATAGAGTTTCTTCCTAAAGTAGAAGATTTTGATGCGTATATTGACAGCATAAACGACTTTTATGACAAGATAGATGCCTAAACTCTTCTTTCAGTAAAACAAAACTAAACTCAAATGGTAGTTTTCTTTGTAAAGTGTAAACAACTAACTCTACAAAGAAAACTACTGTTTTTTTAAAGTAATCGGTACAGTTAAGCAGACAAAATTATTTTCAAACTTGTAACACGTCTTCAAAAAAACCAAATCCCAACACATTTATTTTCACAATTAAAGCTGTGTCGCACAAGACAAGTTTTACAAATAACTTTAAAATAATAAAGAAAGCCTTGCAAAGATGTTCCTTTACAAGTATTTTTTCTGATATTTGTGCACAAAATATTATTCCAAGTTTAGAATGAAACAAAAACATCTATTAAATATCACTCTTCTATCAATTGTTGCACTACTTTTATACTCGTGCGACGATTCATTGAAAAATTTAGGGTTTACAATTCAACCAGATTCTGACCGTATCACTGTCGGAACAGATTCACTTTTTTTAAATGCAAAAACTATATCGGTTGAATCTTTATTGCCAAACGGGATGCTTGCTAGAACCAAAACCCCAATACTTGGTGAATATAAAGACTCCCTTTTTGGCACTATAAAGTCTGACTATGTGGGTGAGTTTTATTATCCTAAAGGAAAGAACTTCCCAGATAACGCAATTATCGATTCGGTGCAAGTTGGTGTGTTTTACGACTCATGGAGAGGCGACTCTGTGGCTCCGATAGAAATAGCGGTGTACGAAATAAAAGAGAACTTACCATCTGGAAGTTACTACACCAAATTTGACCCAACTCAATATGTTGATATTGGCTCTCCGATTGGAAGAAATATTTTTACTGCAGCCAACATTAAAGTTCCTAGATCTGAACGACAAAAACAAGGATATTACCATCGCGCTCTTGTCAACTTACCAAAATCGATAGGAGAAGAAATCTATCACTACTCCAAAACTATTGAAGATTTAGATACAGACTCTTTCAAAGAATATTTCAAAGGACTCTATATCACCACAAACTTTGGATCAGGCACCATTGTAACGGTCGATCACACCTATTTATATATACACTTCAATTACTTAGACAAAAAAGGATCATCAACAAAGCAAGATACAATCCGAACAGGAGCAACCATTTTTAATACTACGCCTGAAGTAATTCAAATCAACCAAATACAGAATAAAAACGACAAGCTTCTCGAAGAGAACGCCGATTACGCATTTATAAAAAGTCCTGCAGGAGTTTTTACCGAAGTGACAATCCCTCTCACACAAAAAGCTGATATATTAAATAATCAAGCTTTGAATCTTGCTAAGTTCACAGTTTCAGCTTTGCCTGAGAAGAATACAGACTTGAAATTCAAACTAAGACCATCACCTTATCTCTTATTAGTAAATAAAGACGACATGGAAGAGTTTTTCGAGGAAAGAAAAGTACCTGATAATGTAACAAGCTTCTATGCACAGTTCGATGAAACAACATATACCTACGACTTTGGTAATTTAGCAGCAATGGTAAACCATTATAAAAAAGAGAACGGTGGGAAGGTAAAAGACCTGAATTATGTGTTAGTTCCTATCGACCTATCGGTAACAAGTGTAAATAATCAACCACAGATTACGGGAGTATATAATCAAATGACACCAACAGCAACTACTCTATTTAAATCTCCTGACAAAATGAAAATGGAGTTGGTGTTTAGTAAACTATAACTTGAGAAGAGTGATTATACTAAAAAGCTATTGAAACAAAACTACATGAAAAATGCGCTAACTGTTAGCGCATTTTTTTGTTTTATATAGCAGACACGAACTTAAGTCAACATTAGAGTAAGATTAAAAAAGCATCCCTTGATCTTCTATTCGCTTTCGTCCCAAATGTTCGTATGCAAATTCGGTAGCTTCACGACCGCGTGGTGTACGTTTCAAGAATCCTTCTTTTATCAAAAATGGCTCATACACTTCCTCAATAGTTCCTGGGTCGTCACCAATTGCAGTAGCAATAGTAGTGATACCCACAGGACCACCACGAAACTTATCGATGATGGTGACAAGAATCTTATTATCCACCTCATCCAGCCCAAAGCGATCGATATTCAACGCCTCCAATGCATAGGTGGCAATCTCCTTATCAATCCTACCAGTACCCTTCACTTGTGCAAAATCGCGTACACGACGCAACAGTGCGTTGGCAACACGTGGAGTTCCACGGCTGCGCGTAGCAATTTCAAGGGCTGCATCTTTCTTGCATTCCACTTGCAAAATTGAAGCTGAGCGCAACACAATACCCTCCAATGTATCCACATCGTAATACTCCAAATGCATGTTGATACCAAAACGAGCACGCAATGGACTTGTCAACAAGCCACTTCGCGTGGTAGCACCAATAAGGGTAAATGGATTCAAGTCGATTTGAATGGAACGAGCACTCGGTCCTTTGTCAATCATTATGTCGATACGATAATCTTCCATGGCACTATACAGATACTCCTCCACGATGGGAGACAAGCGATGTATCTCATCGATAAAGAGGACATCATTCACCTCCAACGAAGTGAGCAACCCCGCTAAATCACCAGGTTTGTCGAGAACAGGACCCGAAGTAACTTTAAAACCAACATTCAACTCATTGGCGATAATGTTCGATAGAGTAGTTTTGCCCAGACCAGGAGGTCCGTGCAGAAGAACGTGGTCTAACGCCTCTTCACGCATACTTGCAGCCCGAACAAATATCTGCAAATTCTCAACAACCTTACTCTGTCCGCTAAAGCCAACAAAGGACAATGGTCGCAGCGAGTTTTCAAACTCTTGTTCGTTATCTTGCAAATATTTATTTTCGTGAAAATCGAAATCTTCTTCCATACAGTTACAATTATTAATGTCAGCAATGTAATTATTGCTTTCTCCTCGCTGGCTCAGGTCTCCAGACATGTGCCGATTATTAGCATTTACAAATCACAAGTCACAGGGCTTGCCCTAGTAAAATAACAAGTACAGTTTTGCTTGCATCTAATCTTGCAAAAATTGATTATACAAAAATAGCGATAAAACATCAATCTAAGAAAAAAAAATGATGGGACGAAGAGTTGAAAAAAAACAATCCGTTTTTACAACTCTATCATTCCCACTCTACTCAACACAAATTACACAACGTTAGAGAGCAATGCAACCGAGGTTAATGCAACATCGCATTATGTTGGTGAGCAATGTAACTGCGGTGAATGTGATGTCACATTACGTTTGGGGAAATACGACTCAAGATAAAACAAATTACATTACGTTTGGGAGAAATTCAATCATTCTTAATGTGAAGCAAGATAACCTTTGGTAAAAGTTCATTGTAACTATTGTGATGTAACATAACCTTTGGTAGGAATTCATTTATTCCTAATGTGATGTCACAATAGAAAGAAGTGAAGAAAAGAGGACATTATGTCAGACAATTCACCTCTGAGGAACCTCAACCTGACATTATGATACTCAACACAACCTCAGGAGAAACCCACTCCAACATGAAACAGATTGTAGAACCATAGAGCAATTTACATCTACTAAGGAACAGCGTGTTTTTTGATGAGAATGAGAGCGATATGTGAAAGAGTGTTGTCACATTATAAAAAAGAGAAAAGCAATAAGTTCTAATGTGATTCAACATTAGAGAAAAGTTGGAGCAACAATTTCTATTGCGACACTCTTGCTAGGGATGGTAGTTAACAAAGGATGAAGCCTTTAATGATGAAGAACATATATAAATCTATTCTACAGTATAGAAACAAACACACTATCGGTAGAATAAAAGAGTTTATTATTTTGAGAGATAATATGGCAACAACTAAAAGCCAGAAGTACAAACGCCAATATTTTCTTGTTGGTTCTCATTTTTTCAATAAATAAAAACCTTTTCCTGACTTCGACACGCATCACCCTCTAAAAGTATAATTATCAGATATACAA
>CAZXGV010000019.1:0-23263 GCA_964640575.1 uncultured Dysgonomonadaceae bacterium | reverse complement strand
TCACCCCAATAGCATTTGACAAAGACGATTTCGAGTTTGAAGCCTCAGTTATTATTCCAGTTCGCGATCGTATTAAAACCGTAAAGGATGCGATTGAGTCAGTATTAATACAAAAGACCGATTTCAAATTTAACCTCATCATTGTGGATAATCATTCGACTGATGGAACAACGGAAGCAATTGAAGAATTTGCAAAAAAGGACAAAAGATTAGTACACGTTATTCCAAATAGAGACGACTTGGGAATTGGTGGTTGTTGGAACATGGGTGTTCATCATGAAAAGTGTGGTAAATTTGCTATCCAGCTCGATAGTGATGATGTGTATAGTGATGAAAACACGCTCCAAAAGATTGTAAATGCCTTTTATGAGCAAAACTGTGCCATGGTAGTTGGGACATACGAAATGAAAGATTTTGATATGAATACTATCGCGCCTGGCATCATCGACCACAAAGAATGGACTCCCGACAATGGTAGAAACAATGCATTGCGCATAAATGGACTGGGTGCACCTCGTGCATTCTACACCCCTGTGTTGCGCAACATAAAGGTGCCAAACACAAGCTATGGCGAAGACTATGCACTGGGTTTAAATATCTCGCGCAATTATCAGATAGGACGAATATACGATGTGTTGTATTTGTGTCGCCGATGGGAAGATAATACCGATGCTTCATTAGACATTGTGAAAATGAACGGTCACAACACCTATAAGGACAGAATTCGCACATGGGAGTTGTTGGCACGGCAAGCAATGAAAAAGTAAGTTTCATATAAATTCTATCAAGTAAACATATAAAAACAAAGAATATGACAGAACCCCAAATTAGTGTGGGCATAATGAGTGCTCCTGAAATAAAGTTTTCTCTTTTTGATACATACAACTTCGATGGCGGTGTTATCTACAAAGGTGAGTATAATGCTGTCATATCTAATGGGAAAATAGATTTCAATGGAAAACTATACAACCAAGTATTGATAGAAGCCAATGATATTCACACTAATTATTTTGAATTAAAAGATGCTGTCATAGGAATTGATTTCCATTGGGAGCGGAAAGAGGATCAGCAGTTTCAAGGACATCTCAAGCTCATTGTGGAAAACGACATGATTACAGCAGTAAACTTAGTGTTGTTGGAAGATTACTTGGTGAGTGTAATTTCTTCTGAAATGAGTGCAACCAGTTCTGGAGAGTTACTAAAAGCACACGCTGTAATTTCTAGAAGTTGGCTATTGGCACAAGTAGAGAAAAACAAATCGCTTGAAAAGTTAGATAAAAACTATCAAACCTCGTTTGAGAACGGTAACGAAATTGTGCGTTGGTGGGATAGAGAGGACCATACCAACTTTGACGTGTGTGCTGATGACCATTGTCAGCGTTATCAAGGTATTACCAAACAATCAACTCCATTGGTAAGCGATGTGATAAAGCAAACATATGGGCAAGTGATGATGTATAAAGATTCTATTTGTGATACTCGTTTCTCCAAATGCTGTGGAGGTTTCATGGAAACATTTGAGAATGTGTGGGAGCCAACACCTCATCCATATTTGGTGGGAAAAGCGGACTCAAAGAACATAAGTTTAGAAAAGCCCGACCTTACAAATGAAGATGAAGCAGTTGATTGGATAAAATCGTCACCCGCAGCTTTTTGTAATACAAAAGATGCCAAAGTGCTCAAGCAAGTATTGAACGATTACGACCAAGAGACATCTGATTTTTATCGCTGGACTGTTACTTATACACAAGAAGAGCTTTCAGCATTAATACTCAAACGTTCAGGTATAGATTATGGAGACATATTAGAACTAACAGCGATTGAGCGTGGCACATCAGGTCGTATAAAACGATTGAAAATTGTTGGAACTGAACAGGTAATGATTATTGGCAAGGAGTTGGAGATAAGACGAACCCTTTCTGAGTCTCACCTATACAGTTCTGCCTTTGTTGTTGAAGCATTGGAAGAAAATAATGAAGGAATTCCCTCGGCATTCACCCTGCATGGAGCAGGATGGGGACATGGCGTTGGCCTTTGCCAAATTGGTGCGGCGGTGATGGCAGATAAAGGATTTACGTATGAAGAAATATTAGGACATTATTATCCAGGAGCAGAAATTGAGAAAAGGTATTGAAGACTATGAATCTTGCGCCCTTATCAGGGCTTAGTGCTCTGCTACAATCATGACATAGGGCGTTGCCCTATGCTATTCTCTGTTAGGGCTTTGCCCTAAAGATGCGGAATATTGAAAGTTTGATCTTAATGTTTTCAAATAGAACATATCAGTTTTCACAATCAAAAAAATGAATAATTTATAAATATTCATGTAGATTTGCCCTGAAAGGGCGCAAGACTTATCAAAAAACAAAAGGATACAACTATGGGGCAATCATTATCAAAAGTTTATCTACATATCACTTTTAGTACAAAGAACCATTTGCGATTAATAGATAAAGAAATTAATCCTCGTTTAATGGAGTATTTGGGTGGAGTATGCAGAAAACTTGACTGCACCCCCTTACAAGTTGGCGGCACTGAAGACCATGTACACATCTTATGCCTTCTTTCTAAAAAAATCACACAAATCAAACTACTTGAAGAAATTAAGGAATCATCTTCCAAGTTGATTAAAACAATCGCACCGAACTATCGTAACTTTTACTGGCAAGATGGTTACGGTATTTTCTCTGTTAATCCATCGGAAGTAGATGTAGTTGTAGATTATATAAAGAATCAAGAAGAGCACCATAAGAAACGAACATTTAAAGAAGAATATCTTGCTTTCTTGAAAAAATACAACATAGATTATGATGAAAAATATTTATGGGATTAACTTTAAGTCCATAAACAAACAAACCAAACTATGAACCAATCAACAAAACCACGCAAAAAAACATCGCCTTGGGCATGGATACCCACCCTCTATTTTGGACAGGGAATACCCTACGTAGTAGTAATGACCGTAGCAGTGATAATGTACAAACGCTTTGGTTTATCCAATACTGACATTGCCCTTTACACCAGTTGGCTCTACTTGCCGTGGGTAATCAAACCATTCTGGAGCCCATTTGTGGATATTCTTAAAACCAAGCGGTGGTGGATAGTGAGTATGCAACTGCTCATTGGTGCTGGATTGGCAGGAGTGGCATTCACATTACCCACTCCATTTTACTTTCAAGCTTCGCTTGGCTTCTTTTGGCTGTTAGCATTTAGCTCCGCTACGCATGACATTGCAGCCGATGGATTTTATATGCTTGCACTGGATGATTCAGAACAGTCGTTCTTTGTTGGAATTCGCAGTACTTTCTATCGTCTTGCGATGATTGTGGGACAAGGATTATTAATTATTTTAGCGGGGACGTTTGAGATAATGTCAGGGTCAGAACCTGTGCTTCTGAATGTTAACTCTTCACCTACCATTCAAACTGAAATAAGCTTGGACAAGCTGCCAGGACTAACATCCAACAGTGATGAGTCAACTTTTGTAGTTTATCCTGAAAATCTAGTAATCAACACAAATAAAATAACTACTGATTCGTTGAGTGCGTTAAAAAACATTGCCGAAAGTAGCAACCTTTCAAATGGTTTTGTAAAGAAAAGTGATGCGCAGAAAAAAATAGAAAGTGGTAGTACAAAAAAATCATGGTGGTCTCAAAACGTAGCTGAACCATTGGGTGTTTACATAAAAGAGAACTTCGGAGAGAAACGAGAAATTGCGGTTGCAGACGATAATCTGGTTGGAAATGCTGCTTTGGTAGCTATTCGTTTAAGTAAAGCACCCAAAGAAGGCGATGAAATTGTGTTGAACACTACTTTATCCGATGGAGACAAAAGCATATCGTTAATCTCTGGAGAGAGATTAGTTTTCAATTCAGAGAACTGGAACAAACCCGCTTATGCTTTGATACAATTAGATCCTAATTTAAATAAAGAAACATCCGCTACCTTTAAAGGAATATCTGGAAATATACCACTTGCTTGGAGTATCACCTTTTTTATACTTGCGGGTCTTTTCGTAACGCTCTTTGTTTACCATAACTTTATTTTACCTCGTCCAAAAACCGACCATGGACAAGCTGCAAATTCACCATCGGATATAGCAAAAGAGTTTGGAAAAACATTTGCCTCCTTTTTCTCAAAAAAAGGAATTATATTGGCAATTGCATTTATGCTGCTATACCGATTAGCTGAAGCCATGTTAGTGAAAATGGCATCTCCCTTCCTATTAGATATTAGAGAAATAGGAGGAATGGGGCTTTCTACGCAAGAAGTAGGAGTAGTTTATGGTACAGTAGGAGTCATATCTCTGACCCTTGGGGGAATCCTTGGAGGAGTTGTGGCATCACAAAAGGGGTTGAAGTATTGGTTATGGCCAATGGCACTCAGCATCACATTGCCCAATGCAGCCTATCTGCTACTCTCATATTTCCAACCCGAAAGCTTCTTATGGATTAATGCTGCTGTTGCCATAGAACAGTTTGGTTATGGGTTTGGTTTTACAGCCTATATGCTCTATATGATTTACTTCTCTGATGGCAAACACAAAACAGCTCATTACTCCATTTGCACTGGGTTTATGGCATTGGGAATGATGATTCCCGGAATGGTGTCAGGTTGGCTACAGGAGTTGATTGGCTACAATCATTTCTTTATATTTATTATGATAGCTACCATCCCGACGCTTCTTATCGTTCCATTTTTGAAAATAGATCCCGAGTTCGGTAAAAGGACTAAAAAAGAAAAAATCAAAGCAGAGTAAAGCATACTGAAAATAAAACAGAATTATAAAGAAAAACAACAATGAGAAAAACAGCACTCTTAATATTGCTTTGCGTAGCAATGACAACTGTATCAACTTATGCACAAAAGATTAAAATAAAGACTGGTATTGAGATGTTAAAGCAAACCAACTTCAAAGCCATAGAAGGCAAACGTGTTGGATTGATAGCCAATCCGACGGGTGTGGACAATAATCTTAAATCGACCATTGATATATTGCACGAAGCTCCTAATGTAAACCTTGTCGCATTATACGGACCTGAACACGGTGTGAGGGGCGATGTGCATGCAGGAGACAAAATAGAAACTTTTACTGACCCAAACACTGGAGTTCCCGTATATTCCCTTTATGGTGCTACGCGTAAACCAACTACTGAGATGTTGCAAGATGTTGACGTGTTGGTATATGACATCCAAGATATTGGTTGTCGTTCTTATACCTATATATCCACTATGTATTTGGCAATGCAAGCTGCAGCTGAGAACAATATTGATTTTGTAGTATTGGATCGCCCAAACCCATTGGGTGGATTGAAAGTGGAAGGAAACATTGTAGAAGATAAGTTTATCTCGTTCGTCAGTCAACTGAAGATTCCCTATATATATGGTCTTACCTGTGGCGAATTGGCATTGATGATAAACAAAGAGATGATGTCTGAGAAACCTTGTCAATTAGAAGTAGTGAAGATGAAAAAATGGCGAAGAAAAATGAAGTTTGAAGATACAAACTTGCAGTGGGTGCCAACATCTCCACATATTCCTTTCAGTCATTCGGCAACCTTCTATCCAGTATCGGGAATTTTAGGAGAGTTAGGCTATGTATCTATTGGTGTTGGCTACACCCTACCCTTCGAAATGTTTGCTTCAGAATGGATTAATGCAGAAGAGTTTGCAAAAGCACTCAATGCTAAAAATCTTCCTGGAATTGAGTTTCGCCCTATTCACATCAAACCATTTTACTCAGTAGGTAAAGGAACAAATTTGCAAGGAGTACAAGTACATATTATGAATTTTGAAAAGGTTCGCTTGTCTGACATTCAGTTTCACGTGATGGAGGTTGCAGCAGAACTCTATCCTGACAAATCGGTTTTTGACAATGCAGACAAAAAACGATTTAACATGTTTGATAAAGTGAGCGGTAGTAATTATATTCGCACTGAATTTTCTAAAAACCACAAATTCTCAGATATTCGTGGCTTTTGGATGAAAGATGAAGCACTCTTTAGAAAAAATTCTAAAAAGTATTATTTATACAAATAAGTTTACACAAAAAACAGGGGATTAATATTATGAGACCTAACATACAATCTAAACGGCTTTTATCGTTAGATATTCTCAGAGGAATTACCATTGCGGGAATGATAATGGTAAACAACCCTGGATCATGGGGGTCCATCTACAAACCTTTGAGGCATGCAAGTTGGCACGGATTAACTCCCACTGATTTAGTGTTTCCATTCTTCATGTTTATCATGGGAGTGTCCACATTCATGTCGCTACGCAAATACAATTTCAAACTCTCTAAAGAGAGTGTTTGGAAAATAGTAAAGCGAACATTTCTCATATTTCTAATTGGATTAGGCTTAAACTGGTTTGGACAACTAAGCAGAGGATTGGGAGCAGGCGAAAGTTTTGCTACAGCAGCAACACACTTTGACACCATCAGGATACTTGGAGTGATGCAACGTTTAGCATTGGCATACGGTTTTGCAGCACTGATTGGATTACTCTTCAAGCCTAAACAAATAATATGGGTCATAGTCACGCTGCTCATTGGATATTTCTTTCTACTCTTTTTTGGAAATGGTTTTGAACTATCGGAGCAGAACATCATCGCTATTATTGACAGAAACCTTTGGGGCGAAGCCCACATGTATAGAGATTCTGGCATTGCATTAGATCCTGAAGGACTATTGAGCACCCTACCCTCTATTGCACATGTACTGATTGGTTTCTTGTTTGGTAAAATGATTATGGACACAAAAGACAATCACAAACGTGTGGAAAAAGTATTGATATGGGGGACAGTGTTGGCTTTCTCTGGGTTACTATTGCAATATGGTTGCCCTATTAACAAGAAGATTTGGAGTCCCACTTTCGTGCTAACTACAACAGGCTTTGCAGCACAACTGTTAGGTATTTTGATTTGGATTATAGATATCAATAAACGGAGCAAGTGGAGCAGATTTTTTCATAGTTTTGGAGTAAACCCTTTATTTATTTATGTGCTTGCTGGCATTTTGGCTAATGTGGTAGCCAATGTCAAAATAATACATGCAGGAGAAGCCATTAGCTTGAAAGGCTACGCCTATTCAATACTAATTGAACCTTGGGCGGGAGCATATTTTGGTTCGTTAGTGTATGCCTTGCTTTTTATCTCTTTGTGTTGGTTGGCGGGGTATATATTATATAAGAGAGAGATTTATATTAAGATTTAGTTCGTCTTTGCAAGAAACAAGATAAGAACACATAATTCACAACTAGAAAATGAGCAACTATCAAATACTAATCGCCGACAGCGGAGCCACCAAAACAGATTGGTGCTTACTGCAACAAGGAGAAATAATCTACCAATTCAATACAAAAGGAATTAGCCCTGTATTTCAATCAGAAAACGAAATTGCAGAAGAGATTGCAAATCACGTTTTCCCACAATTGAAAGATAAAATACCTGATGCAATCTATTTCTATGGATCGGGTTGCATCCCCGAAAAAATTGGAAGCGTGAAGCGTGCAATACAATCATCGTTCTCCATTGACACAATAGAAGTGTATAGCGACCTTGTTGCTGCTGCACACTCATTGTGTGGAAGTGAGCCTGGTATTGCTTGTATCTTAGGAACTGGAAGCAACTCTTGCGAATGGAATGGACAAGAGATTACAAATCAAGTATCCCCTCTTGGCTTTATACTGGGCGATGAAGGAAGTGGAGCTTCCATGGGTAAGCTGTTAGTGGGTGATGTGTTAAAAAACCAATTGCCAAAAGGATTGAAAGAAAAGTTCTTAGAACAATACAGTTTAACTCCCGCTATAATTATAGAAAATGTATATCGAAAACCGTTTCCTAGTCGATTTTTGGCTGGTATCACCCCTTTTCTCTTGCAAAACATAGAGAATGAAGCTGTGAAAGGAATCGTTGAAAAATCATTCACGGATTTCTTTCAGCGCAATGTGATGCAATATAACTACAAGACAAATGATGTGAACTTCGTTGGATCAATTGCTTACTATTATGCAGATATACTTCACGAAGTAGCCCAAAAAGAAGGAATTACTATTGGTAAAATAAACCAATCGCCCATGGAGGGATTAGTTGAATACTACAAATCAAAGACTCTTTTAAATAAAAACTAACGAATAAACCCCAATAATGGACTTTATAAAAGTAACAGAACAATCATCTCTTTACGATAACCTTGAAGATAAATCTATCGGAGAGATTCTCACAGAAATAAACCAAGAGGATAAGAAAATAGCGCAAGCTGTAGAAAAGACCATCCCC
Organism: uncultured Dysgonomonadaceae bacterium; assembly: GCA_964640575.1. Lineage (GTDB taxonomy): Bacteria > Bacteroidota > Bacteroidia > Bacteroidales > Dysgonomonadaceae > UBA2632. Next base: position 14,982 of record CAZXGV010000019.1, on the reverse strand, counting down.
GAAATAGAGAAGCTTGTCGATGGAATTGTAAAAAGAATGAAGCGTGGCGGTCGCATCTTTTATGTTGGTGCTGGCACGAGTGGAAGGCTGGGTGTTTTAGATGCATCGGAGATACCTCCCACATTTGGAATGCCCCCTACTTATGTTATCGGGCTTATTGCAGGAGGAGATGTAGCTCTGCGCAATCCTGTTGAGCAAGCTGAAGACAACTACGAAATTGGATGGGAAGAACTGTTGAAACATGGAATAAATAAGAATGACACTCTTATTGGTATTGCTGCTTCGGGAACAACTCCCTATGTAATTGGAGCTTTGCGCAATGCACGTAAAAAAGGTATTCTAACTGGAGCAATAAGTTGTAATCCTAACTCACCTGTTGCTAATGAGGCTGAAATAAAGATAGAACCCATTGTAGGTCCCGAATATGTAACAGGGAGTACTCGCATGAAATCGGGAACTGCACAAAAAATGGTGCTCAACATGATTACTACCACCACAATGATAAAAATTGGACGAGTAAAAGGAAATCGCATGGTGAATATGCAACTTACTAATCAGAAGTTGGTGGACAGAGGAACTAGAATGATTGTCGATGAGTTGCACTTATCGTACGAACAAGCTCACAACTTGTTACTGCTTCATGGTTCAGTAAAAGCAGCTATAGATAGTTATAATAAAGACAATAAACAGCGTCTTTAAAAACACACCCTAATCTGTTGCATCAATCGGCAACCTTATATTTCGCATTTGTCGTACAATAAACGCTTGTCGTTTATATACATAAGCAGATGGTTCTTTGGAACTAAAGCGCAGTGGATTGGGCAATGTGGCTGCAATAAGTGCAGATTGTAATTGCGATAGTTTTTTGGCAGAAGTATTAAAGTTATTGCGAGCTACAGCTTCTGCACCATACATACCATGACCAGTCTCCATAGAGTTGAGATAAACATGAAGTATTCGTTCCTTGCTCCAAAAGAGTTCAATCAAAACTGTGAAATATACTTCAAAGCCTTTTCTAAACCAAGAAGATTTAGGCCACAGAAACACATTTTTGGCAGTCTGTTGACTTATAGTACTTGCGCCACGAAGGCGTTTTCCCTTTTTGCTCTCCTCTATTGCTTTTTGAATTTGTTTTTTATCAAATCCTCTGTGCTCAAAAAACAGTTGGTCTTCGGATGCAATAACGGCTCGTTTCAGATTATCTGATATGTCATCATACTTGACCCATGTATGTATCAAAGTTGGTTTTTTCTTATCCCTTATTTGTTCAATGATACGTATACCCATAAGAGGCGTGAAGTAGACTGGGATATATCGAAATGCCACTACACTCAAGATAGAGAGTAGAAAGAAAAGGATAACAATTTTTTTAATGAAACGAAGGAGTATCCTAATCATAGTTTCAAATTTTGCTTACTGAAGTTTGAAACGAACACGCCATCGACCATTGTCAAAAGTGTGTGTTGTTATTTTAAACTTACCAATCTCTGAAGTATTGTCAACATGCAACCCAATGCATGCACAAACATCATAATCGCCCACCCGAATAATGCGTAGCACTTCCGATACATCGTCAGGTAGTTTAGACAAATCCACTAAATCCTTTGCATTTTTAATAGGTAGAAATTCTTCGATTATCTGCACATTACTACTGATTATTTCATTTACTGTGTCCTCTATCTTTTGCACCTCTTCATCTGTTGGTGCTTGACTTAAATGGTAGTCACATTTACTCTTCTTTCTCTCAATATGCGTATTGCGGGAGCGAGGACATCCAAACATACGAACCATGGTTTGATTTAGTATATGTTCTGCAGTATGCATTGGAGGATATTCTTTCTTATTGTGGTCGTTTAGTTGTAAGTTCATTTAATTGTTGAATTTTAGTCAAAGGTAAAAAAAGAATATAATATGCTCCAACTTATAACTGAAAATTTATTACTGCTTCAAGTGAAGTTGTTGTAGTGGTAGGAAGTTAAGCAGTATTATCACACCATTTATTTATCCACTTTACCTGGAAGCATCGGGACAAACCTATAAGCACCTTCTTTTGAAATTTTATTCTCGTTTTCGCTAATTTTCTGAATAACCATCATTTCTTGTAACTTTTTTCCAATAGGTGCCACCATCTTCCCATTTATAACCAACTGTTTTAACAGTTTTTCTGGTATTTTGGGTGCTCCACATGTAATCAATACCCCATCATAAGGTGCATGTTCTGGCAAACCCTCGAAACCATCTCCATAAACCAATTGTGCGTTATAACCTAACTTTTCAAGATTCTGCTTAGCTATGTGGTGAAGTTCCTCATATCTCTCAATGCTATAAACTTGATAGCCCAACTCGCACAGCACGGCTGTTTGATATCCACTACCAGTACCTATCTCCAACACAGAGTCACCCTTTTGCAGATTCAACAAATTTGTTTGCATAGCAACTGTATATATTTGCGAAATAGTTTGCCCGGCTGCAATTGGCAGTGGTTTATCATCATAAGCCATCTCATCTAACCTTGAGTCGATAAACATTTGACGAGGAACCCTCTTCATTGCTTCAATCACTTTATCGTCGATATTTGATCTTCTTGCTATTTGATCCATTACTCGATGACGATTGTAAATATGTCTCTTTGATTCAGTCATTACACAAATATAATAAATAAAGTTATGATACCATAGTAAGACAAGTCGTTTGAAGCGTCTGATATGTCCGTTTCTTAAAATCATGAAAGCAAATCGGTGGCAATCAGCATGCTAAAGTGTAAAACTACTGAGCTTATTACACTAAGGAATCATGTTTGATGAATTAAAGCTGTAGAAAGATAATCAGATGCAGATAGAATAGTATTGCTAGATTTTATTATTGAAGTCTAAAACTCATTAGTTGTAAGCAAGATGGGTCTGTTAAACAAAAAAGAAAGTAGATTCAGCAGCTAGAAATAACGAACTCTCAAAAAGATTGCTGTTACAAGAGTTAGTTTTGCTGACCACCACAAACAACCTGGGCGATAAGCGTTGATTGTTGCACCCCACAGTAATCTCGGTGCATTTATCAATTGAAAATTGCATCCACTGTGGAGAATTGATGCATAAAGACCTTCTCTCTTCCACATTTTAACGAAAGCATGCTGCAAAAGAGACCTGAAACATTTCTTCCGTCGAAGATTGGACGAACAAGAGATGAAAACGCAATCTTCCATTGAAGAAATGTTTAGAAAAGCATAAATGTGCTTTTGTTTCAAGTAAATTAGATTTTCGGGAGATAAATGGAGGAGAAATTGCAGTAAATCGGAATTTCGTCTCTTGTTTGTTAAATTTTTGACAGAAGATTTGAGTTTCGACTCTCTGTGCAGAGAAAAACCATCAAGGATTTGAAATTCATCTGTTGTTTCTCAGAAAAACCGTGGTGGATTTGATTTTCAACACTCTTTCGTCAAATCTTCCGTCGAAGATTCAAGTTTCAGGTGTCGACAATGAAATCTTCCGTTGAAGAAATGTTTAGAAAAGTTTTTTGGTGGTGGTGGATTGATTCGAAACTTCGCAAGTAAGATCGATGGTTAGTGGTTCGAGACTTGAAAGTCAAGCAAACAACAACAGCTAACTTACCACATTAGTTACAGAATGCATATCGCATTCAACATAAGGATTAAAGTATGGCAACAAGAACAAGCACACGTAGAATGCACCTAAATGGCTTGAATTGAATTTGCAATTGGTATGAAAATGTGTACAAAGTTCAATCAATAAACAACGAAGCTTTTGAAGCTCTTATACCGTGACTTTGTCGCACTAAAAATGAATAAGCCAAGGAATAAAGTTATTATACCATAGCATAATAAGCCGTTTGAATCTATTGCAATAAACACCTATTACATATTTCAAACAAAAAAGCTGTCTCATTAATGAAACAGCTTTTTTGATATAACTATATTGCCAATTGACTATTTTCTCTTATTTTTTATACAGCGACATATCTGTATTTTTCATACTGCCAGTCTCCAAAAAAGTTTTATGAAATGCATAGCAACCATAAAGGCTCTGTGGAGTATGACCATTTTGTTGCAAAGTAATATATTCATGCAACATTGGACGATAATCAGGATGTGCACACTTCTCAATAATTTCACGAGCACGTTGATTCGGTCCCTTGCCTCTTAAGTCTGCAACGCCATATTCTGTCACTACAACCTTTACAGAGTGTTCTGTATGGTCCGTGTGAGATACTTTTGGTACAATGCAACTGATGTCACCATTTTTAGCAACCGATGGAGTAACAAAAATAGAGAGATATGAGTTACGGGTAAAATCACCAGAGCCACCAATACCGTTCATCATATTATTACCCATTACGTGAGTAGAGTTTACATTACCAAAGATATCAACCTCTATAGCTGTATTTATACCAATAACCCCTAAACGGCGTACTAAACCTGGATTATTTGAAATCTCGCTTGGGCGCAACACCAATTTGTTTTTAAAGAAATCGATATCCTCGTACAGGTGGTGTAACTGTTCGTTACTTACTGTTAGAGAACAACCACTTGCAAAACTTATTTTTCCTTCGCGCATCATATCCAATACAGCATCCTGAATAACCTCTGTGTAAACATCGAAACGAGGAATATTTTTATTAGATCCCATCGAACCTAATACAGCATTAGCAATATTACCTACACCTGACTGAACAGGAAGGAAGCCTTGAGGGATACGCCCATCTTTCATCTCACTAACAAAGAAATTGGCAACATTGTCACCTATTTTTGCAGTTGTGTCATCTACTGCTGCAAATCCACCACCTTCACTCTCTTCATTTGTTTCAACAACAAATATTTTCGCTGGATCAACTTTTACATACTCCAATCCTATCCTACCTTGCACCTCAAAGATGTTGATATGACGGCGTTTAGGAGGATCTTGTAGTTCATACAAGTCGTGAATACCTCTCAAACTGCTTGGAACCTTGCTGTTCAATTCAACAATCACGGTTTTTGCCATGCGACAGATTGTTGGCATAATACCTACACCTGCTGTTGGAACAATTTTACCATCTGGGGTTACTTCACAAGCCTCAACAATCGCTACATCAACACCACCTAAAAATCCATACCTAATTTCTTGAGCAACTTGCGATAAGTGCATATCGAAATAGTCAATTGGTTGATGTACTTGTCTATTATTAATAGCATTACGCATATCCCTATTTGTTTGATAGGGAGTACGAAATTTAACTGCGTTAGCACGAGTCAAACTACCATCGATAGTATCTCCTGTAGATGCACCAGTGAACATACCTATTTTAAAAGGATTTCCTTTTGCATGTTCTTCCTCAGCCCTTTTTGCTAAAGCAACTGGCACTACTTTTGGACATCCAGCATGGGTGAATCCACTAAAACCAACATTTTGGTCATGATTAATGAGTGCTGCAGCTTCTTCAGCACTGATAAATTTTAAAGCCATTATTTTATATTTTATGATGTGATTTATTCATATTTGCGATGAAGAATTTCGCTATATATTATTCCCTTTTTCAACTCTTCAGTAATGTTCCCATGAAATAGCTCATTGGTATATGAAACACTTCCTTCCGTTTCTTCATCTTGATAGGACACAGACTCCATCTCATCTTCTATGTATAATGATTCGGAAAGAGAAGACATACCCTCTAGAGAAGGCTTTATTCGCTCTTCTATACCTTTAATAGAATCAGAAATTGGGATAAAAGATTCAGAGATTTTTTTATCATCCTCAACACTCCTCTTGGGTAAAGAAGGGGTATCGAAAAATGGAGGCATTGCGTACTCCTCCTCCCAAGGTTCGGGAGATTCAGATTTTACAGTTTTGGGTTTTTGAGCCTTTGCTTCAGCTTCAGCCTTTGCTTTATTTCTTTTTGCAGTCACAATAGAGTTGACTATAAATATAATAAAAGCAATTATTAGAAATCCAATATCACCTATATCCATTTTTTCATTACTTTTGTAGTTATGACAAAAGTACTCATTTTATATTTGAGATACAAAAGATTAGATACAAATGAATACAAAAATAACCGAGTATTCCTTTTAGGCAACACTCGGTTATTCAACCAAAACTTAACTATGAAAATCAATTTCTCATATTGCTAGCAAACATAAGCAATCAATTGTTAAGAAACAAATATTTGAAAACAATATATTGCAGTTATTCAATAAAATCCTTTTCTTTAATTTGTCAGACAATGCATTCTCAAAAAGAGAGTTGCTATTCACTAAATATATAAAAGGAAAATATGAAAGTAAAAGAAAAGACATATCAAGACGAAGAAAAAAAACTATATATAGAAACTTACGGATGTCAAATGAATGTAGCAGACACAGAAGTGGTTGCTTCTATTATGGAGATGGATGGCTACACCATAACAGAGGATTTGGATGTTGCTGATGCAGTGTTTGTTAATACCTGTTCGATTAGAGAAAATGCTGAGCAACGCGTCATACAACGATTGGAGTATTTCAATGCGATAAAACGGAAACACAACAACAAACTCATTATAGGAGTATTGGGTTGCATGGCAGAAAGAGTGAAAGAAGTTTTAATAGAACAACATCATGCCGATCTAGTTATCGGGCCAGATTCATACATGGACCTACCTAACCTAATGAGTTCTGCTGAACAAGGAGAAAAAGCTATGAATGTCGAACTATCTAAAACCGAGACATACAAAGATGTTATTCCATTGAAGATTGCTGGCAACAACATTTCTGGCTTTATCTCAATAATGAGAGGATGCAACAATTTTTGCACCTATTGTATTGTGCCTTACACGCGTGGGAGAGAAAGAAGTAGAGACCCCGAAAGCATTATTAATGAATTGGAAGACATGAAAAAAAAGGGTTTCAAAGAAGTTACTCTTTTAGGTCAGAATGTAAATTCTTACCTTTATAAAAATGGAGATCAATCTATTGACTTTCCAGATCTTATGGAAATGGTGGCGAAGCGTGCTCCAAAGATGAGGGTGCGTTTTATGACTTCGCATCCTAAAGATATGACAGACAAAACACTGCACACAATTGCAAATAACGACAACATTTGCAACTTCATCCATTTACCAATTCAATCGGGGAGTTCGCGAATGCTCAAACTAATGAATCGTAAATATGACAGAGAATGGTATTTAGAAAGGATTGAAGCAATCAGACGTATTATTCCTGGATGTGGACTTTCTACCGATATAATGTGCGGTTTTCACAATGAGACTGAAGAAGATCACAAAGAAACACTATCTTTGATGAAAGAGGTTGTATTCGACTCTGCATTTATGTTTAAGTATTCTGAAAGGCCAGGTACGTTTGCTTCAAACAAACTTCAAGACAACGTTCCTGAAGAAGTAAAAAAACGAAGATTGCAAGAGATTATCGATTTACAGCGAGAACATATGGAGTTGAGTAACCAAAAAGATGTGGGCAAAGAATTTGAGGTTTTAATCGAAGGGTTTTCTAAAAAATCACGCAACCAATTCTTTGGTAGAACCAATGAAAGTAAAGTTGTTGTGTTTGATAAAAAAAACCACCGTATAGGCCAAACGATTCGCATAAAAATAAATGGTTATACATCTGCTACACTATTTGGAGAATCTCTCACAGAGTAGTTGATTTATAGACTAATATTTGTGCATATCTATCTTTTTTATAAACAAAATGCCTCGTTCATACGTTTGATATATGTATTTAACCATGCTATCCATGGTTAAATCATTTTATTAATAACAATCTATAAACATTAAAAAAAAGACATTATGAGAAGTTCAGAATCAAAATTACTATTAGGATTAGGAATTGGAGTTGCATTAGGAGCAGCCATCGGCTACATCATGGGTAACGACAAAAGAGAAGAGTGGTTAGACCAAGCTAATGAGTTTGCAGACAAAGTAAGAGCCAATGTAAAAACTGCTGTTTATAAAGGTAAGCACGAAGTGGAAGATCTTAAAGAAGACATTGAAGACATCACTGAAATTGCAAAGAAAGAATTATCTAAAAAGTAAGAATACTGTAATTACCTAAACGATGGAGGATAAAAAAGTAAGTACATTGTTCGAGGAAATGAAAGATGATTTGTCAGACTATGTTTCTAAAAGATTAAGACTATTAAAATTACAAACTTACACAAAGACTAGCAAAAGTGGAGCTTCATTGATATACACTATTGTAGCTATACTGTTAGTTTTGTTTGCATTAAATTTTGTCTTTATTACACTAGCAATATATCTTGGTGAAATTCTAGAGAGTATGTCTCTTGGGTTTGCTATTGTATCATTGTTTGCGATACTTATCGTTGCAATTATTATAATGGCAAGAAAATCTATTAGACGTAGATTGACAAACATGATAGTCTCTTCCCTAATGAATGATGATAAAGAATAACAAGATTATGAAAGCATATAAATTAACCCCCCTTGACCAAATTAATTTGGAAAAAAAGCAATTGCGTGAAGAGATTAAAATCTCGGAACATAAAATGGCTTTTCAACTACAATACGTGAATGATAACTGGGGGACGATGTTTCTTAAAAGTGTTACTTCATCAATTATGAACAAGGTTACTGACAGAGCTTATCATACTTCCCCCAGTTCTTCAACTTCAAGGATAACCCGGGCAATTGGAAGTGGTGGGGGCATCAATAGTTTTCTTCTTTCAAATTATAAAGCTATTGGTTCTATAGGTTGGAGACTACTTAAGCCTATAGCCATAGGCTTTATAACTAAGAGAGCAACATCATTGATATTTTCAAAGAAAAAGAAAAAAAGATAAGTATCTTTATTTATACTTCAGTAGAATAACATCTAAACAAGAAGTTTTATGTTGTGGAGCGGTGGACGGTATTTATACCGTCCACTTTTGCTATAATAGAACAAAGATTTTGCACGTCTTTCACACTGTGAACGTTCACACTCAACTGACCGTCAAATATGCCGTCTTTTGAAGATATATTCATACCTAAGATATTTACAGCACTATCTTCCGATATTTTGGCAAGCATCCTATTTAATATCCCTTGCTGATCGATTCCTGTAAATGATACGGATGCTTCAAAAGTGTATTGTTTGTAATCTCCCCACACAACTTCAAGTATTCGATCACCAAAATGAGACTTCAATTTGACACCTACTTGACAAGAACTTTTGTGCACTTCCACCTTTTCTTTATCCGTAATAAATCCAAATACATCATCACCAGCTAAAGGATCACAACAAGTAGGGACTATAAAGTTTTTAGTGAGATTCTCCTCTGTCAAATAATATTTTTTCTTTCGATCAACTGTCTCAATTTCAGAAAAAGTCTTACTATCTCCATCCTTAGGACTTAGCTCCTGCTTTTTGCTCACACTGTCATCCGATTGTTTACGCATTGCATTATACGCTTGTTTCATATAGCGTAGCAACAAATTATCAGATTGACCTTTCTCTTTGCTATTGAAGAACTTAGTGTAATCTTGTGGCAACTCTATATCATTATTGCCTATCTTATAAAAAAGTTCCTCTTTTCTATCAATATTATAATAATGGAGAATTCTATCAAGCATGCTTCTTTCAAGAGGCACTTTATCAAACAATTTATCTAGCTTCAGCTTTCCTTGTTTAGCAATGTTTCGTTTTTCACGGCGAAGAGCTGCTTCAATTTTAGTTCTAGCTTTAGCAGTTGTAACAAAATTAAGCCATTCAGGTTGTGGCTTTTGCGATGTCGATGTTAATATCTCAACTTGATCACCACTATTTAGTTTTTGGCTCAATGGAACCAATCTATGATTGACTTTGGCACCAAGACAGGTATCACCAATATCAGTATGCAGGATATATGCGAAGTCTAATGCTGTTGCTCCCTGCGGAAGAGTTTTGATGTCTCCCTTTGGAGTAAAGATAAATATCTCCATCGCAAAGAGATTCAACTTGATGGTATCCAAAAAATCAACAGCATTGGGGTTAGGATTTGCCAATATTTCTTGAATAGTTTTGAGCCACTTATCCAACTCGGTGTCTTCTTCTACTCTGTTTGCTTTATATTTCCAATGCGCAGCAAACCCTTTTTCTGCAATATCGTCCATTCGTCGACTGCGAATTTGTATTTCAATCCACTTTCCGTCAGGTCCCATCACAGTTAAATGCAATGCTTGATATCCATTTGATTTTGGACGACTCACCCAGTCACGAATTCTATCAGGACGGAGTTTGTAGATATCTGTTATCACTGAATAGATATCCCAACACTGCTTCTTTTCATCCATTCCTGGGTAAATCTCAAAAATAATTCTAACAGCAAACAAATCATATATTTCGTTGAAATCCACTTTTTTGGTATCCATCTTATTCCAAATAGAATAGACAGATTTAACGCGGGCTCTCATCTCATACTCTATGTCCATCTTGTCTAACTCAACCACAACTGGTTTTGCAAAATTTTCATATATTTTGTTCCGTTCGCTGGCAGTATCTTTTATCTTATCGGTAATTTTCGCAAAAGTGTCAGGGTGTTCATATTTGAAACACAACTCTTCTAATTCTGTCTTTATTGCAAACAAGCCTAATCTATGCGCTAATGGCGCATAAATATACATCGTTTCACCTGTAATTTTGTATTGCTTTGCAGGTGCCATCGAAGACAAAGTGCGCATATTGTGCAAGCGATCTGCAATTTTAATCAGAATTACTCGAATATCATTCGACATCGTCAGAAGAAGCTTTCTAAAGTTTTCTGCTTGAGCAGAAACATTAGCGCCAAACATGCCGCTTGATATTTTAGTTAGACCATCCACAATGCGTGCGATTCTTTCTCCAAAAATCATCTCTATATCCTCAACCGTGTAGTCAGTATCTTCGACCACATCATGTAGTAGAGCTGCCGAAATTGAAGTAGAGCCCAAGCCTATTTCTCGCGAAACAATACGAGCAACAGCAAGGGGATGCATTATGTAAGGCTCGCCAGAGCGCCTACGTGATCCCTTGTGTGCTTCATAAGCGAGATTATATGCCTTAGTTATAATCTCAACCTTCTTGCGGTGGTTAGACGATAAATAGTCATTAAGAAGAGCCTGGAACTCCTCTTCTGCCATTTTATCTTCATCTAATATTTTCTTGTCTTCATTCATAAATAAACAGAAAAATCTTGCTCTTCAATGCAAGATTGCTTATAGTCTAACACGAAGTTACAAATAAATCTTTAAATAATGCAATAAGCTATCTATTTCTTGCTATTTCTATTGATCTCTTATATCGTAATGGAAACATTAAGAGACTAACATTCAAACTTGCTTGAAAAGTCATTATCTCTTTCAATTCAAGAAGCTCGAACAACTACTTTCATACCTCTAAGTATCACTGATGCTCCTCACGCAATAAATCATTCACCGTTTTCACAGGATTGAAGGTGCTGATTGGCACTTCAACAAAAATTGTATTCCAATCGCTCATTGCACCGTTCCACAAACCTGGAAGTTCGAGTGCTTTGAGCGCTCTTCCACTTTGCGATTTGGATGAAATGAAACCTGTATCTATGTCAACAAACGTGAGCAAATCAAACTTCTTGCCCTCTCTGTTCTTAATGCCACACACTAAATCCACTGGATTAAAGTGAGTTGCTTTGTTGGCAATTTCTTTTGCTTCGTCAGTGACAATTTGTGAACCTTCCAGTATATGTGGAGAATAGCTTCCATCTTTGTTTTCAACAATAAATGGACCACCACCTGGCTCGCCTTCATTGCGAACCATGCCACACACTCTAATTGGGCGATTCAGCTTCTTTATCATATATGACACCAACGCCTCCTTATCATCAGATATCGTATCGTTTGTTGTATATAAATCATTTTCTATGAAGCTCTTTATTTCAACAAGTTCTTCATCAGAATATCTTCCTGATTCTAATGTAGCTAAATAGTCAAATATTTTTTGCTGATTAGCTACCAAAACACCAGCAAGCATCTTTTTATACCGAGACTCATCTTCTTTGTATTTATCGGGCACTACATTATCAATGTTTTTTATAAAAACAATGTCAGACTCTAAATCATTCAAGTTTTCAATTAATGCTCCATGCCCACCAGGGCGAAATAACAACTCTCCATTATCTCTAAAGGGGTTGTTTTCTAAATCTACAGCTATTGTGTCGGTAGATGGCTTCTGCACACTAAAAGAAACATTAAAGTGGGCATCCATCTGCTTCTCTAACGTTGGTTTTATCTCGCTGACTAACTTCTCGAACAACGCTTTGTGATGTGGCGAGATTGTGAAATGAACATTTACATTCTTTTTTGCATCACGAGCATACATTGCTCCCTCCACCAAATGTTCTTCCATTGGGGTTCTTTTATTGTCAGCATAACTATGAAACAGAAGTAATCCTTTGGGCAACTCTCCATAATTTAATCCATCTTCATTCAAGAGCAACTTCACAACATCTTTATGCCTGTTTTCTGACATCAATTCCTCAATGCTTTTATTGCTAACATCAAGACAAACATGATTCAACTTATCATGGAAAGCAAACGAGCGGATATTCTCAAAAAAGTACTTTTCAAATTCAGCAACGGGAACATCAGATTCGTTTTCGAGAAAGGCAAACAAATCTTTAAACATTCTGCTAGCAGCTCCCGAGGCTGGAACAAACTTAATTACTTCTTTATCTGTTTTCAAGTATTTATCCCAAAGAGCAATATAATCTTGCTGCTCATTCTTACTTACCTCAAGAATTCCTTCATTGATTGAAGCGGGCTGCTTTATGTTGAGAGGTGGAAATCCTTGTTTGAAGTAGCGCAACTGCTCATTAATTTTCTCTATTGAGATTCCTTTTTCTTTTAATTGATTCTTATCTTCTGGTGAATAGGTAAAAGCCATAGTAAACAAGTTTAAAAGGTGAATTTAATATGCCATTTGATTATTGATACCAAAGTTAATCAAAATATAATTAAAACAAATCATAGACACTCATTTAGATTATTGCAACTAAATGGTCTGTATTGAAACAATAACTACAAACCTTTTGACATTTTCTGCCATATAGTCATGCAAAATGGCAGATTAAGCTTTGGCACCATATTTGAAGATGTATAGATGGAAACTAATAAAAACTAATAAATTAATATATAAATAAGTATGGGAAAAATAATAGGAATTGACTTAGGAACAACAAACTCTTGCGTTTCCGTAATGGAAGGAAACGAACCTGTTGTAATTACGAACAATGAAGGAAAGCGTACTACTCCATCCATTGTAGCATTTGTAGAAGATGGAGAGCGTAGAGTTGGAGATCCTGCAAAACGTCAGGCAATCACCAATCCAGAGAAGACAGTTTTCTCTATAAAAACATTTATGGGAGAGACGTTTGACCAAGTACAGAAAGAAACAGGACGCGTATCCTACAAAGTAGTGAAAGGTGAGAATAATACACCTCGCGTGGATATTGATGGCAGACTGTACACTCCTCAAGAAATATCTGCAATCATTCTGCAGAAGATGAAAAAAACGGCTGAAGATTATTTAGGCCAAGATGTAAGCGAAGCTGTTATTACAGTACCAGCATACTTTAGCGATGCACAACGTCAGGCTACAAAAGAAGCGGGCGAAATTGCAGGACTCACAGTACGCCGTATTGTAAATGAGCCAACAGCTGCATCATTGGCTTATGGTTTGGATAAAAAACACGAGGATATGAAGATTGCCGTGTTCGACCTTGGTGGTGGAACATTTGATATCTCTATTTTAGAATTGGGTGATGGCGTTTTCGAAGTAAAATCGACCAATGGTGACACTCACTTAGGTGGTGACGACTTCGACCACGAAATAATTGACTGGTTGGCAGAAGAGTTTTTAAAAGACGAAGGCATCGACCTGCGCAAAGACCCAATGGCACTGCAACGCTTGAAAGAAGCAGCTGAAAAAGCCAAAGTGGAGCTATCTACTGCCACTAGTACAGAGATTAACTTGCCGTATATTATGCCAGTTGATGGAATTCCAAAGCATTTGGTGAAAACATTGACACGTGCAAAATTTGAGCAGTTGGTTGACGGATTACTACAAAAATGTATTGGTCCGAGCAAAGAAGCAATTAAAGATGCAGGCATATCTGTGTCTGACATTGACGAAGTAATCTTGGTAGGTGGGTCAACTCGTATACCTGCAGTACAAGAAATGGTTGAAAAACTATTTGGCAAAACTCCTTCAAAAGGTGTAAACCCTGACGAAGTTGTTGCACTGGGTGCAGCCATTCAAGGTGCTGTATTGAGTGGTGATGTAAAAGATGTATTGCTATTAGACGTTACCCCTCTTTCACTGGGTATTGAAACAATGGGAGGCGTAACCACAAAGCTGATTGAAGCCAACACTACCATCCCCACAAAGAAGAGCGAGACATTCTCAACAGCTTCTGACAATCAACCTTCAGTACAAATTAATGTGTTGCAAGGAGAGCGAAGCATGGCACGCGACAACAAACAGATTGGTGTGTTTAACCTTGACGGGATACCACCGGCACCACGCGGAACGCCTCAAATTGAAGTAACTTTCGATATTGATGCAAACGGCATTTTGAATGTATCGGCAAAAGATAAAGCTACTGGCAAGGAGCAACGCATCCGCATTGAAGCCTCGTCAGGATTGAGCGAAGAGGAAATCAAACGCATGAAAGATGAAGCAGCTGCCAATGCTGAGGCTGACCAAAAGGAAAAAGAGAGAATCGACAAGCTAAACCAAGCAGATTCATTGATTTTCCAAACGGAAAAGCAATTGAAAGACTTTGGAGATAAGATTCCGGCTGACAAAAAAGCTCCTATCGAGGAAGCTCTTACAAAACTGAAAGAAGCGCACAAAGCGCAAGACATTGCAGCAATTGATGCAGCCACCGAAGAGCTGAATACAGTATTCCAAGCAGCTTCGCAAGATATGTATAATGCACAAGACGCAGCAGGTGCACAAGGTGCAGGCGGTCCTCAAGATACAGGTCAACAAGGACCTAGCGATGG
>CAZXGV010000018.1:0-23975 GCA_964640575.1 uncultured Dysgonomonadaceae bacterium | reverse complement strand
AAGCTTAATGGAACGTTAAACCAAGCGTTGGTTTGCAAGAAAAAGGTTAATGGAACGTTAAACCAAGCATTGGTTTGCAAAAGAAAACTTAATGGAATGTTAAACCAAGCGTTGGTTTGCAAAAGAAAGCTTAATGGAATGTTAAACCAAGCGTTGATTTGCAACCCAAGAACACTTTTAACTACAAACCAAGATGGTTTTTGTATCTAATTTTTAGTTTAAGTGGTTTTGTAGGTCTGCAGAGGTATCAATTTTTTTGTTGAAGTGCTTTTGTACATGCTCGAAGATATCAATTACTTTGTGGAGGAGCTTTTGTAGTTATACGAAAGTATTTAATGGATAATTTTATGAGCTTCGCATTGCGCCGAAAGCACCAAAAAATAAAATCTGGGGGTGTTGTATCTTGTAGAAAACAGTGAGAGACGAGAATGTTGCTTCATTTGTGGTGAGGAATGATAAGGTTTTTTGATGTGGAGGTGTACTTGCATCCCAACCCACAATTTTACATCTTTAGAAAACAGTGGACAAACACAATATTTAAATTATATTTTGCATGAATAGATCAATACGTAAGAACACAGGGAAAACACAAGAAAATCATTATTGTTGTTGTGTTAATTCGACAGATATTCCTACTCATGACAAACAATAATTCAGTGTGTTTAATGGTTCTTATAGTCAGCTTATGTACAATGAACTGTTTTCCCCAAAACGGTAAAAACTTCGGAAACACGCAGTCTCAATTACACATTAATCATCCTCCTCCAATTCGAATAAATCATTGACACTAACACCCAACACTTTAGCTAATTTCAAAGCAAGAACTGTCGATGGTATATATCTATTATTTTCAATTGAATTTATTGTTTGTCTCGAACGCCAAATTTTATCAGCAAGTGCATCTTGGGTTAAATCTTTAATTGCTCTTTGTATCTTGATTGTATTCTTCGTCACCGTTTTTTTAACATTAAGTGAAAAGTCATGAAGTAAAATAAAAACATTGCGATTAAAAGTTCTGTTACTCCTCGGCCTGACAAAAACCCATGTTGAAAAAAAAGATTTACAAATGGTTCTACAATAACAATCCCTACTCCAAAAATAAATGAACTTGAAAAAGCTAGTATCCTAATTCTCATTGTTAACTCATCTTCAATTTTATTTTTTGTTTGTGCCAGCATTAGTAAAGAGACTAGGATGCCTGTTTTTGATATTGTTAGTGCAATCTTCTTGTCAATAGTTATAACATCTGATACTCGTAAAAAAAAGAATAAAACACTCAATGTCAAAATTACCAACCCTACTTTTTTAAAATATACTGGCAATAAACGTAATCTAAATTGATCTTTTTCCATTGTTAATTAAATTTGATGATTGTAAAGGCTACTACTCTAAATGACAAATATACTTTACATTAATATTAACTCCAAATTAAATTCAACCAAAAGTCAAATGTGTTTTTTTAAACTTAGTGTATTTCGTTTACTTAGACTGGAGAGGGTCGGAAATAAAAAATCCATCTTTTCAGGTTTAAAGATTAGTTTTGTTTTCTAATTTGACGAATACTATATTAATCTCGGATAGATTAGTGCAATTATTCGCACAATTTGTGTATCATTGTATTATATTTTGACGGTGAAAAAGCAAGGTCATAAACAGAGCCTAAATCAATAGTGGTGGTTTACATGTTTGTCAAGCTTCTTTTTATTTTATCTTAAAGTCTTATGAAACTCAAAGTATCCCTTATTATACTCTTGCTGCTAACAGCTAATCTGTTAGCTGTTGCTCAGATTGACTTCAAATTTAAGAAAGGATATATTATCAATAATAGGAATGAAAAGATAGAGTGTCTGATAAGGGATATTGGTAGTGAGGAATCTGCGATAAACTTCGAATAC
The DNA here is from genome assembly GCA_964640575.1 of uncultured Dysgonomonadaceae bacterium. Taxonomy (GTDB): domain Bacteria; phylum Bacteroidota; class Bacteroidia; order Bacteroidales; family Dysgonomonadaceae; genus UBA2632. The sequence continues at coordinate 22,080 of CAZXGV010000018.1, read as the reverse complement.
AAGTTTGAGGACAGCAAAAAAATTGAAAAAATTGAATTGTCGAAAGTTAAAGAATTTGGTATTGAAGATGAGCTGAAATGTGTAAGAGCCCTTATATCTGTAGATTTTTCTCCCTCTCACATATCAACCATAAAGGACACCTTGCCCCAGTGGGAAGAGGGGCATGCATTCTTAAAGGTGTTAGTGGAAGGAGAAATGGCATCGCTATATTCGCACAACGCACTTGAGAGACCTCTTTACTTTTTTAGTGTAGAAGGTTCTAATATTGCGCCTTTGGTACACAAAACATACTACGTTGAAGTTGCATCCAACATAGTTCAACAGATTTTATATGACAACACCTATAAGGAACAACTGGATGAGTACCTTGGATGCGATAACCTGATAAATGCTGACCGAGTTGAATATACTAAAAAAGATTTAGTCAAGTATTTTACAAGCTACAACAAATGCAAAAACGCAGGCTACAAGGAGTTTAAAAGTGCAAAAATTAGAAGAGGGATATTACTACTTAAGCCCGGAATTGGTCTAAACAAAATTCAATTAGGGATACATTCTTATCAAGATACTGAACCAAAAGTGTTCTTTGCGAAGGAAAACAGTATTGGCTTTGGAATAGAAGCAGAGTATATTTTACCATATAATAATTATAAATGGAGTTTATTTACCGAAGCAAATTACCTGTCATACAAAACTGATGAAATATCGGCTCATGAGGGACTAACTCCCGGTTTGTATGATGAGTACTCTATCGATTATCAAACCCTCGAGCTTCCGATAGGTATTACTTACTACATAAACCTAAATCACCAACATAGATTCTATGTGAGAGGAGCTTATGTTCCGCATTTTATTCTATCAGACTCACACATAGCATTCAAATCCGTGCATAGAGAGAATTTTAGTTCTTCATCTCGAATGTTAGTAGGGGTCGGCTATAATTATCGCCGTATAGCAATAGAGTTCAGGTACTATACACCTCAGAACATTACTCAAAATATTTACAGACGTGGATCAGACCTCACACACTTGTCTTTTAAAATGTCGTATGCATTTCAACTGTTTGGTGATAAGGGAGTCAGATAAAACAGTCATTCAATAAAAAACACACAAAAAGAAGACTCCAAACTATTGTCATTTTATGAAAATAAATTTGTAAATTTGTTGTGAATGAAAATCTAATTACTCTTATCATAAAAACTTAAACACCAATGACAAAAGCTATCTTTACACTACCAGAAATTAAAAACGAACCCCTCAAAACGTATGCTCCAGGAGCACCCGAAAGAAAGGAGCTGAAAGAGAAGTTGGCAGAGCTCAGAAAAGGAGGCTTGGACCTACCCATGATTATAGACGGAAAAGAAGTGCGAACGGACAACCTACACGATATTCGTCCTCCTCACAACCATCAACACCTACTAGGACACTACCACCAAGGCAGCAAAGAGCATGTGCAAATGGCGATTGATGCTGCACTAAAGGCTAAGCCGGCTTGGGAAAAGATGAATTGGGAGAGTAGAGCGGCTATTTTCTTGAAAGCAGCCGACTTGATGTCGGGACCTTATCGCCAAACATTGAATGCTGTGACGATGCTAGGACAGGGCAAAAACGTATTCCAATCGGAAATTGACGCAGTGGGCGAATTAATTGATTTTTATCGCTACAATGTACGAAACATGTACGACTTATACGCCATGCAACCTAATTCGTCAGCCGGTATATGGAACAGAATGGTGTGGCGTCCGTTGGAAGGATTTATTTTTGCTTTGACTCCATTTAACTTTACAGCTATTGCTGGCAACTTGGGCGGAGCACCTGCTTTGATGGGCAACACAGTGGTGTGGAAACCCTCAAAAACTGCAGTGTATGCCGCACATCTAGTAATGACGATATTGCAAGAAGCAGGGCTACCCGATGGTGTGATGAACTTGGTATTCTGCTCAGGACCCGATGCAGCAGATGTGGTGTTCAACGATGAGAACTTTGCAGGACTTCACTTTACGGGTTCTACTCGCGTATTTGATGGAATGTGGAAAAAAATAGCAACAAATATACCTACCTATAAATCGTATCCCCGTATTGTGGGCGAGACGGGTGGAAAAGACTATGTGTTTGCAGATGCAACTGCCAATGCAAAACAAGTAGCTACTGCCCTTATACGCGGGTCGTTTGAATACCAAGGACAAAAATGTTCGGCTGCATCGCGCGCCTACATACCCGAAAGTCTATGGCACGAAGTGAAGAAACAGATGGAAGAAGACCTCAGCAAAATAACAGTGGGCGACGTTGAAGATTTCTCTAACTTCGTGAATGCTGTGATTGACGAGGAGTCGTTCGACAAACTGGCTAACTATATTGATGAAGCCAAAGCATCGCCTGATGCAGAGGTTATTATGGGTGGGGGTTACGATAAGTCAGTTGGATACTTTATCGACCCAACCGTTATTTTAGCTAAGAAACCCGACTACATAACCATGCAAGAAGAGTTGTTTGGTCCCATATTAACCGTATATGTGTACAAAGACGACGAAATAGAAGAAACATTGGACTTGCTCGACAACACGTCGCCTTATGCGCTTACAGGTGCTATCTTCTCTGCTCGCAGAGACAACATAGAGCACTACACCAACCGATTGACACACACGGCTGGCAACTTCTACATAAACGACAAACCAACAGGTGCAGTGGTCGATCAGCAACCCTTTGGTGGTGGTCGCCGCTCTGGAACTAACGATAAGGCTGGTTCTATCTTCAATTTGCTCCGCTGGGTGTCGCCACAGTGCATCAAAGAGACATTTGTACCCGCTACGGATTATATGTATCCTAACTTCTTGGAGGAATAAGGGCATTAGAATAAAATAATTGCTTAATTTTGAAACGAGGGTAATGAAAAACGAGCGAAAAAGCCATCCCCCTCGTTTCTCTTTGCATTAGAAGCGTTAAAGACATCACAGTAAAAGATATCTTGATATACTCCAATGATATGCTTTGCTATGCATGTTTTAATTTAAAAACTCACGAGCAACATGCAAATAGCTGGACAAAAAGGTGAACAAGAAAAACCCACTTCAAACAATAGTAAAGACAAGAAAAAAATGAAAAATCTATTTAAGGTAATCGCATTACTAATGGTGTCGTTTAGTCTTTTGAGCTGTATGCCTCAACCAGCAAAAACCGCACAATGGATAACCTACTCCGAATTCCAACACAACCCTAATCAATGGTTCAAAATTAGAAAAAGTGTAACCCTAAATGAAAAACCGAAAGAGTTAAAGACAATAATTGCGGCAGACAGTAAGTATTGGCTCTACATTAATGGTGAACTTGCTCTGTTTGAGGGACAATTGAAAAGAGGTCCCAATCATAATGACACCTATTACGATGAATTAGACCTTGCTCCTTATTTACAAAAAGGTGAAAATACTATTGCTGCTTTGGTGTGGTATTTTGGGCGCGAAGGATTTTCGCATAAAGACAGTAAACAATTCGGCTTTCTATTGGAAAACGAGCAATTTGTGACCGACAGTACATGGAGAATTTCAACAGCAGAGGCTTTCCAATCTACTGGCGACCCACAAGCTAATTATCGTTTACCCGAGTCAAACTTGAAGTTCGATGCACGTTTAGCTAATGAAGAGTGGATTGAACGATCATTCAACGATGAAAGCTGGGCACTGGCAAAGAGTGTAGGAGAAAAAGGAGTCGCACCGTGGAACAACTTAGTGAAACGTCCTATTCCATTTTTTAAAACCTTCCCATTGCAGAAGTCTGACAATTTAACAAAAGAGGGCAATACAATAACCTTAGACTTGCCTTACGATATGCAATACCACCCCTACCTGAAAGTGAAAGCACCGGCTGGTAAAAAAATAAATATTAATCCTGACAATCTACATACCTTAAACGATGTGCCTTTGAGAGGTGAATATATCACCAAAGAAGGTGAGCAAGAGTATTTGCATTTGCCATGGCTAAGTGGCGAAAAAACGGTATTTATTTTAGAAGATAGCATTGAGGTATTAGAGCTAGGATATATGGAGTCTGGTTATGATACAGAATTTGATGGAACTTTTTCCATTGATGATGACTACATAATGCGCTATTTCAAAAAAGCACAACGCACCTTGTATGTAAATATGCGAGATACTTATTTCGACTGCCCCGACCGTGAACGTGCACAATGGCTGGGTGATGGAGTCATTTTGATGGAAGAGTCCTTTTATCTTTTAGATAATAAGGCAATTAATCTTGCCCAAAAAATGTATCGCGAATTATTTGGCTGGCAAAGAGATGACAGCACAATGTTTGGACCCATTCCAGCAGGGAACTGGGTGAATGAGTTGCCTCAACAAACTTTGGCTGCTGTTGGCAATTATGGGTTTGGCACCTATTTTATGTACACCGCCGATACAGAGATGATGAAGAAAGCTTATCCACCAATTAAAAAATATTTAGGCTTATGGAAAGTGGCAGAAGATGGAACTGTTCCGTTCCGCGAAGGAGGCTGGACTTGGGGTGACTGGGGAGAGCAAATTGATCGTGAACTGGCTGAACATATCTGGGTATATATTGGCTTAGACAATTTGGCATATATGGCAAACCATCTTGGAAAAGCAGATGAAGCCACGGAGATAGAAAGAAAGATGGAGGCAATTAAGGACCGTGTAAACTCAGTTTTCTGGACTCCAAATGGATATCGCTCAACTACCTTTACGGAAGAGACAGACGATCGTGGCAATGCTTTAGCGGTTGTTTCAGGAATTGCTGGCAAAGATAAATATCCCGTTATTTTCAACTTGTTTAAAGAAGTGGAGCATGCTAGTCCCTACATGGAAAAATATGTGATGGAGGCTCTATTTAAGATGGGAGAAGGGCAGTTTGCTATTGACCGTTTCAAGAAACGATATGAGGCTATGGTTAATCATCCTGACTGTTCCACCCTTTGGGAGTTTTGGACTTATGAGGCTTCAGTAAATCATGCATGGAGTGGTGGACCATTGTCTGTGTTGTACAAAAATATGGCTGGTGTTATACCTACAAAGCCAGGTTTTGAAGAGTTTACTGTATTCCCCGAGTTGCTTGATAAAAACAGTCTTAGTTGCAGCTTTTCTACTGTAAAAGGAGCAATTTCTCTTTCTATGAAAACTGAAAAAGGCAACACTTTTATGGAACTAGAAGTACCAGAAAAAAGCCATGCAGTTGTAAGAGTGCCACTTGTGGCTAATGATGTGTTGTTTACCCCTAAAACTGGAGTGGAAGAACTGGAAAAAGATGAGCTGTATAATTATTACAGAATAGAGTCAGGTAAGCGGAGTATTGCTTACTAACTCTTATTATATTCATCGCATTGTCATCAATATTTGCATTAGAGTAAAATAATTGCTTAATTTTGTTTGTCACACTTTCGATTGCAATTGCTTGCGCAGTTTGCAATCCGTGTATAGCAAGCAAATAAAACGTCGACTTGTGGCAGACACGATTTGCAAACTCACACCAACAAGCTATCAACCAAGATTGTTTGTGTTTATGGTATGAATTAAAAATAATAAAGAAAAATGGAAATCAACAGAAATATTAAACTTCTCATTTTTAGTTTTATATTAATATTTACAGTCCATTCATCGGGCTACGCTTCAAACCCTGAGCTATTGGGGCAAACTGAAGCCATCAGAGTATATACAGAATTTGCCGATGGCACACACCGCGGCATGTATGACTCAGAAACTGGTATTGGAGGTATTCCTGACGAACCTTACGATGCTACTACGGCAATGGTAATTAATTGGCACAAGACATCTAATCAACCTTCTGGGAACAATACACTTTTAGAGTTTCGTAGTGTGTATCCCACTATCTCTTCGTGGGAAGTTGTCGAGGGTGAATCGCATGAGTTTTGGCACAGAGACGAAGTTGTCAATCGTGTACTATTGAAAGGCTTAAAGCCTAACACAGTATATGCTTTTAGGGTTAAAGATGAAGGCAATATTTATCATTTTCGAACTATGCCTTCAAGTCTGGAAGAGAGACCTATAAAGCTAGCCATAGCGAGCGATCATCAATCACCACATTGGAATAAGTATGCTCACGATAATGCAAAAATGGTAGCACTGCTCAAACCCGATATGTTTTTAGCACTTGGTGATTATGTCAACTGCGAAGGGCAGGTCACACCTGAAAACTCGAACCGATGGGCATATTACTTGGATAATCTTTACAGCACAATCTCAGGTTATTTTTTATACGAAGATGAAATTGATGGACTGAAATTTCGAAACATGATTATACCACATGTAGCCATTTTGGGTAATCACGAGATTGGAGATAAGCATCATATACGCTATCCAACTTGTGTTACAACAAGCAGCTCAAGTCCAGGTTATCCTAAATTCACAGCAGCCAATTGGATGGAGTTATTATTTCATTTTCCATTCCGAAGTGAAGGATTCTATAGTGAGTATCGACCCGACCATCCAAATATCAATAAAAAGAGCTTACAGGAAGGATTTGGGCATGGTGGTTTTGGAAAGTTGAGTTTTTCAGATTATTTACTACTGATTGCACTCGACAACAATCAGAACTGGGAAGGTGAACCAGATAAGGGTTTATATGATTGGGAAGGCAATCCGATTATTGATAAATGGCCCTGGTTTGAAACACACTATTCTGATGTGCGTCAGGATTTATGGCTCAAAAACCTGCTTGAACCAAAAGATGGACCTTCAGCTGGTGAAAAATATCAACATATCATCCCTGTATGGCATCGATGCCTGTTTGGCTCTGTTCGACTAAACATGAGCTTCGATAATCGCCCTTTGATGGAGTATTGGCTGCCAATTTTGTATCGTAACGGAGTTAAATTTTTCGGTGAAGCACACGACCATGCTTATGGTCGTACCATTCCAATGGAAATCACTGAAAAACAACCATCAAACACTTACTTAGATAAAGTTTATTACGAACCAGCATCATGGAAGCTAACTCCTAATCTTACCCAGTCATATATAGATGAATTCTACAGTGTGAATTGCTTAAAAGACAATCAAACACATGAAATCACAGGATGGGAATACAAAGGCAAATACATTACATACCACCCGAAAGGAATGCGTTCATTCGGTTATGGAGGCTGGGCAGCTGGAAGACGTAAAATTAGTGACCGTGGTGCAGGAAATGCTGGATGGTGGTTTGTAGATAAAGATAAAGGTGGAGAACACATTAGTGGAAACGAATCGTTTCATATCAATGTGGTCAATCTGACTCCAGAGGGGTTGTCCACTGAAGCATATAAAACAAACCAACTTAATAACTTCCAAAATGGCACAGAGCCAGAGGTAATACACCGCCTGAGTTGGGATAAAGAGAAAGAAACTTGGAGTGACCAACCTATACAGTAGATTTAACTTCATAATAATTACTCAATAGTTTTTAGGAATATTGCACCAAAAGGAATCATCTATATCAAAAGAGGTTTTACTTTTGAATTATAAAATAAAGAAAGAATGGAAAAAATAAATATCGCAATAGATGGCGTATCATCAAGCGGTAAAAGCACAATGGCAAAAGATTTGGCAAAAACTATTGGTTACATCTATATCGATAGTGGAGCAATGTATCGAGCTGTGACACTCTATTGTTTACAAAACAATCTTATCAACGATGACAATACAATTGATGAAGAAAAGCTGAAAGCGCAATTGCCCCACATTCATATTGAATTTAAACTAAATCCCGAAACGGGTCGCCCAGACACTTACCTCAACGGACAAAACGTGGAAACGGAAATTCGTGGCATGGAGGTGTCATCGCTTGTAAGCCCTGTGAGTGCGATAGGATTTGTGCGAAAAGAGATGGTGAAACAACAACAAGCCATGAGTCTCAACAAAGGCGTGGTGATGGACGGACGTGATATTGGAACAGTTGTTTTTCCAAATGCTGAACTAAAACTATTTATTACTGCATCGCCCGAAATAAGAGCGAAGCGACGCATAGACGAGCTACGCATGAGAGGGGACATGGATACTACGTATGATGAGGTGTTTGAAAACATAAAGTATCGAGACCATCACGACCAGAACAGAAAAGAGAGCCCACTGCGCAAAGCAGACGATGCAATTGTGTTGGACAATTCGACAACCAACATTGAAGAACAGTTGCAATGGGCTATCGATATGTACCATAAAACAATCGGCAAAGAATAATGTCAATAATAGAAATAGATAAAAAATCGGGATACTGCTTTGGTGTTGAAAGAGCAATAGCAAAAGCAGAGGAGGAACTAAAAAAGGGCGAAACACTCTATTGCCTTGGCGATATTGTACACAATGCATTGGAAGTGGAACGGCTGACCAAGTTGGGATTGATAACTATTGATATAGAGCAATTTAAGAAACTAAAGAACGCCCGCGTTCTAATTCGAGCACACGGAGAACCGCCCAGCACCTACGAAATAGCAAAGCAAAACAACATTGAACTGATAGATGCTTCATGCCCCGTTGTGTTGACATTGCAGAAAAGAATAAAACGAAAAGATGAAAAAGCAGCTGGTGAGACTCAAATCGTTATATATGGTAAAGTTGGGCATGCAGAAGTGTTGGGACTTGTGGGGCAAACAGACGAAAGTGCGATTGTTATAGAAAGCAAAGAAGACTTGGACAAACTAGACTTTGCAAAAGACATAAACCTGTTTTCGCAAACTACTAAACCGCTTGATGACTTTGAGGAAATAGCAACATCGATAGAAAACAGAATGAAAGAGGGAGCAAGCTTTCACTCTTTTGACACCATCTGCCGTCAGGTATCTAACCGTGTACCAAACATGGAGAAATTCGCAAAGAAACATGATGTTGTGATATTCATTGCAGGGAAAAAAAGTTCGAACGGAAGAGTTCTCTTTGAAGAGTGCAAAAAGCACAACTCGAATTCGTATTTTATTGATACCCCAAAAGCATTTAACCCATCTTGGGTGAAAGATAACATGAGCGTTGGAATATGTGGAGCAACTTCCACACCTAAATGGCAAATGGAGGAAGTAGCTAAAACAATAAAAACATTGAAACCCAACTTACACTTAGACGATTCGATACTATTTTAAACATTTCTTATTTATCTTTATCGGTTTATTTCTTTATCTTTGCAGTTCAATTTTTCTATAAGAACGACAAATACAAAATCATATATGCTCCAATCAATCAAATGTATAGGTATCCTCACATCAGGAGGTGATGCTCCAGGCATGAATGCCGCCATAAGAGCAGTCACTCGTACCGCTATTTACAACAACATAGAAGTAAAAGGCATTTATAGAGGTTATAAAGGTTTACTTACTAACGAAATTGTTCCATTTAAAACAAATAGTGTCAGCAACATCATACAGCGAGGCGGAACAGTACTAAAATCGGCACGCTGCGAAGAGTTCCATAGTGCGGAAGGTCGGAAAACAGCATATGAAAATATGAAGAAGCATAATATTGATGCATTGGTTGTTATTGGTGGAGATGGTTCGCTTACTGGTGCTAGGTTTTTCGCCCAAGAATATAATATACCCATTGTGGGACTTCCAGGAACGATTGACAACGACCTGTTGGGTACAGATGTAACTATTGGTTATAATACTGCACTGAACACCATTGTTGATGCGGTTGATAAAATACGTGATACAGCTAGCTCGCACGAAAGACTTTTTTTCATCGAGGTAATGGGACGTAATTGTGGTGCTCTTGCCCTTAACAGTGCAATTGCTGCAGGAGCCGAAGCTGCTATTATTCCCGAAATAAGCATAGAAAAAGACCAACTGCATGAATTTATATCCCAAGGCTTTAGGAAATCTAAAAACAGTAGTCTTGTATTAGTAGCAGAAAGCGAAATTACGGGGGGAGCGTTGCAACTAGCAGAAAGAGTGAAAAGTCAATATCCGCAATACGATGTAAGAGTTTCTATTTTGGGACATTTGCAACGCGGTGGATCACCCACGGCGAAAGATAGAATTCTGGCAAGTCGCATGGGATATGCAGCGATTCAAGCACTCTTAGAAGACCAGCGCAATATAATGATAGGAATACGAAACGAAGAGATTGTTTACGTACCATTCTCTAAAGCTACCAAAAGAGAAAAGCCAATCAATCCAGACTTAGTCAACTTATTAAAAATACTATCAACCTAACCCTCAGAAATATATCAAGCAGGATACCAGCATCCTGCTTTTAAATAATGACAAGATTAGAAAAAGCTTTGTATCTTTTTCTAATTAAAATATTGAATTAAAAACAACTTAAATATATAACTTTATGGATATTACACATATCGAACACATTGGAATTGCAGTAAAAAACATTGAAGAGCAACTACCTTATTACGAAGGAATTCTTGGATTGAAATGCTACAACATAGAAACTGTAGAAGATCAAAAAGTAAAGACAGCTTTCTTTAAAGTTGGACAAACTAAAATTGAACTTTTGGAGCCTACAAGCGAAGATAGCACAATTGCAAAATTTATTGAGAGAAGAGGCGAAGGGGTTCACCACATAGCTTATGCGACAAAGAGCGTGAAAAAAGCACTGAAAAAAGCAGAAGAAAAAGGTGTTCAGCTAATTGACAAAGAACCACGTAAAGGAGCTGAGGGATTAAACATTGCATTTTTGCACCCAAGATCAACTGGACGCGTGCTTACTGAGCTTTGTGAGCATCCTGAAGAATAACCCTATACTATTATTGTACTATTGTACTAAAGACTAACTATTAAAACTATAATAAAAACATTTTATATGAGCAAGCAACTCGAAAAAATTAAACATCTGATTCAACTACGCGAAAAGGCGAGATTGGGTGGTGGTGAAAAAAGAATTGAAAGACAACACCAAAGAGGCAAATATACAGCAAGAGAGCGTATCGATATTCTCTTAGACGACGGAAGCTTCGAGGAGTTCGACATGTTTGTTGAGCACCGTTCTACCAATTTTGGAATGGACAAGAAGAAATTTTTGGGCGATGGTGTTGTAACTGGATACGGAACTATTGACGGACGATTGGTGTATGTTTTTGCACAAGATTTCACTGTTTTTGGTGGATCTCTGTCTGAAACCCTTGCCCTAAAGATTTGCAAGGTAATGGATATGGCAATGAAAATGGGTGTTCCTGTGATTGGCATCAACGACTCGGGTGGAGCCAGAATTCAAGAAGGGGTAAACTCTTTGGCTGGTTATGCTGAGATTTTCCAACGCAACATTCTTGCATCGGGCGTAGTTCCTCAAATATCAGGAATTTTTGGTCCGTGTGCTGGAGGAGCTGTTTACTCTCCTGCTCTTACCGATTTCACCATCATGACTAGAGGCACATCATATATGTTCCTTACAGGTCCTAAAGTTGTAAAATCGGTTACGGGTGAAGATGTAACTCAAGAGCAACTGGGTGGTGCAGAGGTACACAGTACTAAGTCGGGTGTTGCACACTTTTCTGTTGAAAACGAAGATGAAGGTCTATCACTCATTCGCAATTTACTTAGCTTCTTGCCTCAAAACAACTTAGAGGAAACTCCACTGAAGAAAACTGGCGATCCTATCGACAGGTTTGAGGATGGACTAAACGACATCATTCCTGATAGTCCCAATAGACCTTATGATATGTACGAAGTGATAGGTGGTATTATCGATAGTGGCGAGTTTTTGGAAGTTCATGCAGACTATGCAAAAAACATTATTGTAGGTTTTGCACGTTTCAATGGACAATCAGTTGGTATAGTAGCCAATCAACCAAAATTCTTAGCTGGAGTATTAGATATAAATGCTTCTCGCAAAGCTGCTCGTTTTGTTCGCTTTTGCGATGCATTCAATATCCCTATCGTAACGCTTGTTGATGTTCCCGGCTTCCTTCCAGGCACAGCACAAGAGTATGGTGGTGTAATTCTGAATGGAGCAAAATTGCTTTATGCTTATGGCGAAGCTACCGTGCCAAAGATTACTGTAACATTGAGAAAGTCTTATGGTGGTGCTCACATTGTGATGAGTTGCAAACAACTACGTGGTGATATCAACTATGCATGGCCAAGCGCTGAAATTGCAGTGATGGGAGCCGATGGAGCTGTTGAAGTATTGTACGGTAGAGAAATTGCAGCGCAAGACACTCCTGAGAAGAAAGAAGAAGTTTTGCAAGCTAAAAAAGATGAGTACACCGAGCTATTTGCTAACCCATATCAAGCTGCTAGCTATGGATACATCGATGATGTTATAGAACCAAGGAATACTCGTTTCCGTGTTATTAGAGCTTTGCAACAGCTTCAAACTAAGAAGTTGATAAATCCTGCAAAGAAACACGATAACATGCCCTTATAAAAGAAGAATATAAATTATGACAGATAAAATAAAAATATCCTTCCTTATACTATTCTTGATTGTTTTGGTTGGCTGTAACAAGAATCCTAAGAGAGCAGACCTAGTAATCAACGAAGTAGTGGTGGAGAATATAGATGGTTACACCAACGAATTTGGAGAGACACACGCTTGGATTGAGATTTATAACAGTACAACAAGAACATTAGACTTGTCAAGTATTTTTATAACCAACGATCCGAACGAGCCAAAGAAGTATGCTGTGCCACGTGGAGACAATAAAACAGCTCTTGCACCTCACCAACAGGTGGTTTTTTGGGCAGACAATAAGCCTTCGAATGGAACATTCCACTTGAATTTTGAACTAGACCCAAATAAAGAAAACTACATTGCCCTATATGAGGCTGATGGAGAAACGCTTATTGACGAACTGACAATTCCTGCTGGAATGAAAGCTAATCAAAGCTATGGATACGAAGAGGATGGTACTCAGTATGATAGGCTGGGGAATCATCTTGCTAAAGTATTGCCCAGAGCAACACCCAGCAGCAACAACTTTGTAGAGGGTGAAAACGCAAAAATTATAGCACTTAAAGAAAACGATCCATGGGGTGGTTTAATGACCTTAACTTCTATGTTTGTTGTTTTTTCGGGACTATTTTTGCTCTATATGGCTTTTAATGCTACTGGCAATCTTTCCAAATGGTTTACAAAACGCAAGGCTATAGAAAGTGGCAAGGCTTTGGCTGAAGATCAGGAACATGAACTGTCGGGTGAAGTGATAGCAGCAATTTCTGCAGCAATTCACGAAGTGAATCAAGATGTTCACGATATAGAATCAGCTATTTTGACTATTGATGAGGTGAAAAAGAACTATTCGCCTTGGAGTTCCAAAATATACAGTTTGAGACAAATACCTAGAAAGTAAAAACTGATATTATCCATTAGCAACTAGTCCCTAGCATATACAGGATAATTATAAATAGAAACAAAAACAGATAAAATATAGAAACAACATAATTCCTATGAAAATATTTAAATATAAAATCAATGGCTCTCCCTACAGAGTAGTGGTGCAAAAATCAGATCATGAATCTGTAGAGTTAGAGGTAAACGGCACGCCTTATGTCGTGGAGCTTGAGCAAAAAGACAAGAAACCAATATCACAAATTCAAAAAATAGCTAGACCTGCACCTCAAACAACTAGCGCTCCTAAAACAACTGTAACACCTCCACCTGCTAGCGGAGGACTTAATGCTGTAAACTCACCACTCCCTGGTGTAATTCTAGACATTAAAGTTAAAGTAGGAGATACAGTGAAAAAAGGAGATACCATAATGATATTAGAAGCCATGAAAATGGAAAATAATATTCAGGCAACATCTGATGGTACAGTCTCTAAAATTTCTGTAGAAAAAGGAGCTTCAGTACTTGAAGGAACTGAACTAATAGTAATAGAGTAAAAGAAACATATATATGAATATTTTATTATCATTAGCTAACAACCTTTCAATGTTTTGGGAAAACACTGGATTTGCCAACACTACTCCCGCTCACTTAGTGATGATAGTGATTGGTATTTTCTTTATTTTCCTAGCAGTGAAGTACGAATATGAACCTCTTCTATTAGTTCCAATTGGATTTGGTATCCTTATTGGTAATGTACCTTTTAATGAATTATCGGGTCTTACCATTGGGATTTATGAAGAGGGTTCAGTGTTGAACATTCTCTATCAAGGTGTAGTACAAGGTTGGTATCCACCCCTCATATTCTTAGGAATTGGGGCTATGACAGACTTTAGTGCACTAATCTCTAATCCTAAATTGATGCTCGTGGGAGCAGCAGCCCAATTTGGTATTTTTGGCGCATATTTCATCTCATTACAATTGGGATTTGAACCTAACGAAGCAGGATCAATTGGTATTATTGGTGGCGCTGACGGTCCTACCGCTATTTTCTTAACATCGAGGTTGGCCCCCAACTTTTTGGGAGCAGTGGCAATATCTGCCTATTCATACATGGCTATGATACCTGTAATACAACCTCCTTTTATGAAACTACTAACCACCAAGAAAGAACGAGTCATAAGGATGAAAGCTCCTAGAGTTGTGTCGCAAACAGAAAAAATTATTTTTCCAATTGTAGGAATGCTTCTAACCACTTTTTTAGTTCCCTCTGGTCTCCCTCTTTTAGGTATGCTTTTCTTCGGAAACATCTTGAAAGAATCGGGTGTTACTAGACGACTGGCAGAAACGGCTCGCGGACCTCTTGTTGATATTGTGACAATTCTTCTTGGAGTAACGGTGGGTGCTTCTACGCAAGCTACTACATTCTTGAAGTTTCAATCAGTTCAAATATTTGCAATTGGAGCGGTTTCATTTATGATTGCTACCATTAGCGGACTTCTATTTGTGAAGTTGATGAATCTCTTCTTGAGAGATGGAAACAAAATTAATCCACTTATTGGAAGCGCTGGAGTATCAGCAGTTCCAAACTCTGCAAGAATGTCTCATCAAGTAGGTTTAAGCTACGACCCAAATAACTATCTATTAATGCACGCTATGGGACCTAACGTAGCAGGTGTTATTGGTTCTGCAGTTGCAGCTGGTATTTTACTTGGATTCTTAATTTAAGAGTAGGATTACAATACTACATACACAACAAAAAAATCGTGGACTAATTAAAGTTCCACGATTTTTTTATATTAATACTGTGGTAAATTCATCTTGCCTTTGCTGTAGCGAACAAACATCCCCTAATTTCTTCTTGTAAAAACTAAAAAATAACAGGTCATACTATTACGAGGTTTTCTTGATATTCATTTCGACTCCTATAACCAAGCAGGCAAAGTTGAGCTATCATTTAACCCGCATTATTTACGTTTTTAGCTTTACGTAGATGCTAGGACCTCGCACTCTGCCGATATAGCCCACTATTTCAAGAGATTTGGAGCAAAGCAGATGCGTGAAGATAAAAGCGAACATAGCCCATAAGTAGGTATTTATATAAAAGCAAATATAATTAATATGTTATTGATTTCAAGATAGGTTATGACAATAAATGCACAAAGATTAACGAATGTGCTAATGTTTGTATACTCTGTTTTTATCTAATAAATCTCTCTTCTTTCTTATCGTAGTCCAAACAAAATCCTAGTTTTCATCTTCAACTATTGCAATCTCATCACTGCAAAAAACAATTTATTTTTTTACAAAACAAACAATATCTTGTGTAAATCATTATCGTGCAACAGGTTGGATGATTTTTGATTGCTAGTTTGACTTTTGTAATTAGAATAACACGTGACGTGTTATTTCTATTTCCATGCGTTTTTAAGAATAACATGACACGTGTTGACCTAATTTACTTATGTTTTTACTTACAACATGTCACGTGTTATTTTAATTGCATCGATATATTGCTATAATTGATGACAAATGACTAATTTCACTTTGTGCTTTTTAACCAACATGGATGCAAACGTTATTTTATATTTTATTTGAGCGCTAATTTGGCATTAGTTTTAACTTATTGAGGGAGGTTACATTTAGGAAGTATTGTTTTTCTCTCATTTTTTGGTGTAAATGGAATAACAGATGTTCGGGTATTTCTATTCCTCAATTCTATTGGAATAAATGGACTCCGTTTATTAGATAAACTTAAGATATCTGAGAAAAGCTCATTCCTGTAGTGATACACACAAAAAAAGATTTGAATAACTGCTGTCGCTTTGAAAGATATTATGAATTGTACCTATTGAATACATCTGCTTTTTTTATAAAACGCTTGCTTTTTTCCGTATCACCTTTGGTCAAAAGGCTTATTATAACAAACAAGATAAGGGAGCCTGTTATTCCTATAATGGCTTGTTTAGCTGATGCTACCTCCCAGGCAACAGGGAGATTGACATTGAATGCTACTATTAGATTGTAAGTTGAAAACAATAACCCAAACACCATCGAGGCTATCGCACCCTTTGATGTTCCCCCCACCCACAAAAATCCTAATACTAATGGAACAAATGCTCCACTCGTGAGGAAGTCTGAGCCTATCCAAGCTATCGTTAAGACTGATCTTATTTGCAAAGCTATTATCAGGGCTACTACGCCGATGATTAAAGTTGAAAGGCGACCAATAATCACATTTTGTGTGGAACTCGACTTGGTGTTAATGTACTTTTGATAGATATCAACAGTCAGCGACATGGCTCCAGTGTTGATAAGTGAATCCATGGTAGACATAATAGCTGCACAAAGTCCCACAAAAAGAAGAGCACTTAAATATGGATTAGAAAGACTGCTAATCATTGTTGGAACAATGCCACTTTTGGGGACAGTGGAATACGATACTGAACTAAACATTCCGGTGTAAACAACCATTACATAGAGTGGTATAAATGCAAAGAAACTATATATCATCATTTTCTTTGCATCTGTAGATTTTCTAGCCGCAGAAATTCGTTGCCATATATTGGCTTGAATCATCCACGATGTTCCAAATGTAATGACATAAGCTAAATTATCAGATACATTCGTAAAGATTGAGGTGTAACCCACCTTTCCATTGTCAATAGCAAGAGTTTTTACGGCTTCTATACCACCTGATTCGGTGTAGGCTAGGAAAAACAAAAAAACACCAGTAAACAAAAAAAAGAGGAATTGTAATAAGTCGGTAACAACAACACCTTTGAAACCTCCAAACAATGAATAGACTAATACGATTGATGTGCCAAGTAGTGCTCCTGACTGATAATTCATATCAAAGAATGCTTGAAAAAACTTACCCACTACAATGATTTGCACAGCAGTATTGAGCAACATAAAGATGGTAATAAAAATAGTGAGAAACAACGAAACAGCACTATTGTAACGTTGATTCATTAACTGGGGCTGCGAAATGGTTGCTACATTGCGAATACCTCTGGCAAAAAGGAACATAAGTGCTGTTGCTAAGAGAACAGGCACACCATAAATCCAAAAGGAACTCAAGCCATGTCGATGAGCATGATCCACTAAGTCTACAGCTGTACCTCCGCCCCACCAAGAAGCAATAAAAGTCACTGCTAATATCCAAGGTGGCAGTGCACGAGATGCCAAAAAATAATCTTCACTATTTTCATTCTTCCTGTACCATATCCCAACTGATATCAGTCCAAAAACATAAATTGACAGAAAAAGGATAGATATAACAGTACTCGACATATCTTACTTTTATTTGCGAAGTTACACATCATAGCTGTAAGCCAAGGTGAATGATAGTATATTCAAAAGTTCCTACTAAGGAAAGAGATGAAAACCATCCCTTACATATCAATATATGATTGACATTCATCTATTGAACATTTTCAACAAGAAGAGTATGTTTTTTGTTTATAAATAGATTGAAACAAACTATTTGTTTCTTTTTGAAGATCGAATGTCCACACCCCACATAAGTTTATTACGTAATGTTTCGAAGAAAGTATGTCCAGTTCGTTTCACAACGGGTTGAGCATATTCAGCTTTGCATATTTCGAGCAAAGTATCTACATCTAATGTTTGAGATTCTCCATCCAAAGATACAAGATAATTGGAAGTTCTACTTTCAACTTTCAAGCTAATTTTACTATTACTATCGACCACTAAGGGTCTGGAGTTTAAACTATGCGGAGCAATAGCAGTAAGGATAATATTGGGTGCTGTTGGCACCATGATGGGTCCTCCAATGCTTAGCGAATAGGCTGTAGACCCAGTGGGCGTTGCTACAACTAATCCATCTGCTTGGTAGGAAGTTAGATACTCATCGTCGATGTAAGCGTGAACAGTTAGCATAGACGAAGTGTCTTGTTTCAAGATGGCAACCTCGTTGAGTGAGTAATTGGTAAATTCGCTTCTCACCAATTCTTTTTTGGATGAAGTGATTACTGAGGTGGTTTTAAGCAGCATTCGGTTTTCAATGCGATAGTTATGATTGAATATTTCATCTAATGTTTCATCTAAGTCTTCGAATTTTATGTCTGCCAAAAAACCAAGCCTGCCAGTATTAATTCCTAAAATAGGAATTTTACGATAAGCTAACTCCGCTGCTGTTCTTAAAAATGTGCCATCACCACCAATACTGAAAGCCAAATCTACTTTAGGAAACGATGAGTCATAACGATGGACAAAAGATTCAATCTTACTCTTTAATGAATCCGACAAAGTAGTAAATAAAACATCCGACAAGTAAATATCGATATCATGGGTTCTTATTTTTTGACAAATGGCGTAAAACTGATTCTCATATCTCTCAGATTTATCATTATACAGATTACCAAATAATACTATCTTCATCCTTTCGCTGTGTTATTAATTATCTGCTATCAAATTCCACAATTTGAATAACTACATATCCAAATAGTGCATCAACTCATCCAATCTATCTTCATACGTATCGTTTATTTTACCTTCCCTCATGAAATAATAAACTACATTGTAGTTAAACCGTTCAAAACTTCTAAGTACTGCTGAAATATCAGAAACGTCCATTTTTAGTGAAACGAGTAAACTTGATCCGTCTTTCAATGGGATAGCCTCCGAGCGAATTATTCTTGCATTATTGTCTTCAACCAAGCGGGCTATCTCCGCAAGAGTGTAATCTTTGATAGGAACATCTAAGACAATCAATGAGTGCTCATGCTCTGCAAACTCTAAATACTCTTCAGGGTTTGTTGCAGAGCCAAAGCTCTTTATCTGTTTCTTAATGAATTCTTTTGATTGCATCTGTTTTTCTCCTCTTTTATTAATGGTTGATTTTTTATCGTATATACAAAGATGTAAAAAATATTTATTCTTTTAGAGTATCAAAAGAACTATTTATTTTCCTTACTTTTCAAAATCGTTGAAAAAATGCGTATCTTTGTATTTATATTTTCACATAAAGCACACAGTGCCCTTACAATAAAACTATGACCAAACTAAGCGTTAATATAAACAAGATTGCAACTTTAAGAAATGCTCGTGGAGAAAACCTCCCAGATGTATTGAAAGTTGCTGAAGACTGCCAGCGTTTTGGAGCAGACGGCATTACCGTGCACCCCAGACCTGACGAGAGACACATCAGAAAAAAAGATATCTTCGACCTTCAGTCAAAAATAACAACAGAGTTTAATATTGAAGGATACCCTTCTCCAGAGTTTATCGCAATGGTGAAAAGGGTAAAACCTACTCAAGTAACTTTTGTTCCAGATGCCCCCAACGCTCTCACTTCAAATGAAGGCTGGGATACTATTACTCATGAACCATTTTTATCGGAAGTTGTTTCAGAGATGCAAGCCGCAGGTATTCGCACATCGATTTTTATAGGAACTGACCTAGAAAAAGTAAAAGCAGCATCAAGAATAGGAACAGATCGTATTGAGTTATTTACAGGTCCTTATGCAAAACAGTACGCACAAGACAAAGAAGTAGCTATAGCCCCTTTAATAGAGGCAGCACTACTTGCCAAAAATCTTGGATTGGGACTAAATGCTGGGCATGATTTAAACTTAGACAACTTGAACTATCTTGTGGCAAATATCCCCTGGATAAAAGAAGTTTCAATTGGGCACGCATTGATTTCCGATGCTCTTTACATGGGCTTAGAAAAAACAATAAAAGCTTATAAGAATTGTTTAATAGCCTTATAGACAAGGCTGAAAATAAATTAGTTTTTTATCTTTACCTCTTAACTAGGGCAAGATAATTATAGAAATAATAAATGCTAAAGTAAGCTATGAATATATTACAAATTCCCACAGCGGCACTTGACTCATTGCAAAATGCAAGCACAGCAGTAGAAACTCAAGTAGTAACTATGAACGCATTTGATCTTGCTTTGAAGGGTGGCTGGATAATGATTGTGTTGTTAATTCTCCTATTCCTTTCAATCTATGTTTTGATAGAAAGAACACTGATAATTAAAAAAGCACGGCAAGAAGATGCTACTTTCATGAACAGAATTAAAGATTACATTCACGAAGGTAAAGTTGATGCTGCATTAGGGCTTTGCAGAAAAACGGATACACCCGCTGCACGCATGGTTGAAAAAGGAATAAGTCGTCTTGGGCGACCCACTGCAGATGTAACCAGTGCAGTAGAGAATGTGGGAAATATTGAAATTGCATTTTTGGAGAAAGGACTGCCAATATTGGCAACCACTGCAGCAGGAGCTCCCATGATTGGTTTTCTAGGAACAGTTACTGGGATGGTAAAAGCATTTATGAGTATGGCTGGAGAAGGAGCCAATGTGGATGTTACAAGCCTTTCGACTGGTATTTACGAAGCTCTTGTAACAACCGTTGGTGGACTAATTGTTGGAATTATTGCCATGTTTGCTTACAACTATCTTACTACGCTTATAAAAGGAGTAATCAACAAGATGGAAATGCGCATTATGGAATTTATGGATATATTGAACGAACCAGCAGCATAATAAAAGTATATGGCACTTAAACAAAAACATACAATAGAATCAAACTTTAGCATGGCATCTATGACAGATGTTATCTTCCTATTGTTGATTTTCTTTATGATTACATCTACAATAGTTGTACCCAGCGCAATAAAAGTATTGTTGCCTAAAGCTCAACAACAAGCTCAGGCAAAACCATTAACACGTGTCACAATTGATGCTGATATGAGATATTATGTAGCATCGGGTGGCGACATGGAGCGAGAAGTGCCTTTTGAAGCTATAACACCTTTCTTAGAATCGTCGTATAGCGAAGACCCCAATATATTTGTAGCACTTTACGCCGATGAGAGCGTTCCATACCGAGAGATAGTCAAAATTTTGGATATTGCAAACCAACACAAATTCAAAATGGTTTTAATGACACGCCCTAAATAGTTTTTTAAAACCCTCATCCTTTCATCTACACAAGCATGCAGAGAATAATGATTACAAAAGAAGAAATAACAGGCATGATTGGAGCAACCATATTTATGGTGTTGTTGCTAGTCATTCTTTTGTTTTCTTTTTTTACGCTTGCTAGCCCCTCTCAAGACCTCGAAGGAGTTCCAGTAATGTTTGGCAATGTAGAAGATGCCGAAGGATATGAAGAACCTCCAATGAATGAAGTATCCCCCGCTTTAGAAGCTCCAACACAACATGACATACCCTCGGAAACACCTTTGATTGCTCAAAGTGAGGAACCATCTATTGTGATTGAGGAACAAGAGAGAAAAGAAAGAGAAGAGGAGGAGCGTAAAAAACAAGCTTTGCTTGAAGAGCAACGTCGCCGTGAAGAGGCGGAACGAAAAAGACGCGAAGAAGAAGCTCGCAAACGCGCTATTAACCAACAAATGTCGGGTCTGTTTGGCGAAGCCACTAATGCCAACAGAGGTAGCACGGAAGGAAGTGGAACTCAAGGAGTAACCACAGGAAGCTCTAATCTAGGAGCATCATCGGGTGAAGGAGGAATTGGTACGTATGATTTAGGAGGGCGAAGTTTAGGTAGTGGCGGACTAATACAACCGAAATACACAGTTGACGACTATGGAACGGTTGTTGTTAATATTACAGTTAATCCAAAAGGTAATGTAATTAGTGCTGAAATTGGTAAAGGAACACAAACTCCTAACTCAGCTCTACTTAATGAAGCCCTTAGAGCTGCCCGCAACACTCGATTTAACTCAATAAATTCAGCTGAAAATCAGCAAGGGACAATTACCTACAAGTTTAATCTTAATTAAAAGAGAAAAAATATGAAAAAAGTAATCGTATTCTTAGCAGAAGGATTTGAAGAGATTGAAGCAATCT
>CAZXGV010000017.1:1560-24535 GCA_964640575.1 uncultured Dysgonomonadaceae bacterium | reverse complement strand
GCAAAGGTATAATTTGCTTTTTTAGTCATAGAAATGGACGTTTTTGTGTTAAAATCATGATTTTTGTCTGCTCGCTCGTCAATATTCTCTTGTTTTTCCAATTTTTGAGCATCGCTTCCTCTTTCATCTCTTCTTTTT
Organism: uncultured Dysgonomonadaceae bacterium; assembly: GCA_964640575.1. Taxonomy (GTDB): domain Bacteria; phylum Bacteroidota; class Bacteroidia; order Bacteroidales; family Dysgonomonadaceae; genus UBA2632. The sequence goes on along the minus strand of CAZXGV010000017.1, from coordinate 24,397 downwards.
TCCATTTTTGGGGGCAAAAAGCTCGTTTTTCTCTTTCTTGCACTTTTTTTACGTCGCGAAAACGATTTTCATCCTTTGATCGTCGAATTCCCCGCGTTGGAGATGTTTTTAAACGATTCAGCGCTCTTTTTTGTGTGGGGGGAACAAATAATTCATTTTTTTAAAGAACGTCAAGTTCATAGTTATTGAGGGGGTCATTGAAGTAGGCTCTAACCCTTTCTACAAAACAGTATAAAGATAGTGTAAAGAGTTGAAATAACCAAGCAAATAAGCCACAATTTTACTCTAAAAATGAGTGGTTGGGGTACAGATGGATATCTGATTGTGAAGATAAAGGCACAAGTCGGGAGACTGGTGACAGTCGGTTACAACCTCGGTTACAACCTTATGTGCTGATAGTCAGTGGAGTGACAGTAAACACGGTAAAAATCAACATTGATAATATATACACTCTATTATACTTTATATTTTTTTTACGTGCGTACTTTAAAAATAACCGTATTTACTGTCACCGCATTGAAACACAGATGTATAGGTTGTAACCTTGGTTGTAACCAGACCTAATTGGTTGTAACCGGTGACAACCAATCGCTAAAAAAGCCACTATTTCCACTATTATCAACCAATATATCATCGGGGTTATCTGCACATCCACTTTCGCTATTCAAAAAAATCCACACTCTTTTTTTTGCTTGAAATTCTATTTCCATCTCGTGTTTTTTGAGATAAGCATCAATCAATTTTCCAGTATTGTTTTTATGAAAAAACTTCTCATTTTTAAGTGGGAGTTCTTCTTACCCCTCCCAAAAAAACAAACTACCCCCCCCAACCACACACTCCCAAATGAGCCCTATAGCAAGCGAAACTATTAATAGTGTTTTTTCTTCGCCTCCTCCATCACCTCAATAGCCTTGTAGTGCGTCGGCAAACAGGGTGCTAATGTGGGTATCCACACTGTTTGCATAAAACCCTTCAGTCGTTTGGGTTGCACAATCTGTTTGGTATGCCTTACCAATCTCTCGATATTGCCATAGTTAATCCACTCTCGATTCAACCAAAGGCTGCCAGTTGGGATTTGGTCGAAGCCATGCTCTTCCAAATCGATAAAGGCTTGTGCCAATGCATCGTTTGGTTGGCTGTCGTCGGTAAATGTAAATCCTCTCTCCTCGTAGTTCCAATTGCTTTGGAGCACTGATTTGGGCATTTTGCGCAGAAACTCCTCTTTGTTGCGCCACACATTGTCCGACCAAATCCAACTGCGCACATTGTGGCGCTCTACCTGATCTACCAAATAGTAGAAGTCGTGCCACCAGAGGTCTCCTTTTCTCACCACTGTGTGGCGATTGGCACTTTGATGGCTGCATGTCTCCTCGTCCATACCCAAGTGGAAAAATCGGGGAGAGTCGAATATATCGACTACTTCGTCGATCAAGTTTTTGCAGACATTGTAGTAGGTATCTGACGATATGCCGAAGCGGTGGGGTCCTAACCATGTTTTGTGTCCTGCCGAAAAATTAAGTTTTGGAATGGGTTCTATTCCCATCGCTCGCATTTGTTGCAGTTTCTTTTTCAGTTGCTGATGCGTCCATGCATTTTTGACACTTATTTCGGGGTGACTCTCATATTGCACGCCATCGCCCAGGTCAATTACTGCCATGTTTAAACCTGAGGCTGCCATCTTCTCTATTACGCTATCCCAGGCAGGCTCTTCGCATGTTAAATGGGGTTGATGGTGGTGTGCCCAATCAATCACCTGTTTTTCATCGAAATGAGAGGGGTATGTGTCGGTTTTGTACTTGTCGGGGGTGAAGTCCTGCCACATATTAAAGCTTAAATGAATGAGGTTTGCCCATATTAAAGCATCTTTTTTTGTCTGTTTCTCTTCTCTGTTCATCGCGAAAAGGGGGCTTGGAACGGTGGCTGCAAGTCCTACAGCACCTAATTGTTTGATAAAGTTTCTACGGTTTGTCATTTTGCTCAGTTTTTTTTAGGGTGTAACTTTTTTTATATTGAAATGAAACGAACTGCAGATTCGTTTTTTTTTAGAAATGATGCATGTTGTGTTGTGGTTGTCTTTTTTTAGTGGGAGCCAATGTGTCTTGCCAGAATTGATGCCGCATATTTTAAGTTTGTTTTGTTTTAGATTGCAATATAATACATTTATTGCATCAATCTCACCTTAAAAGATTAAAAAAAGTGGCGAGCTCCTCATGCTCGTTTGCAAACAATTGATTTTGGTGTTAAAATAGGGCAGAGATAGTTGTTGTTTTTCTTAAGTGATACGAACAAAAACAGATAACTTTGCGACATTGCGAAAGATAAAATGCTTAACTTGTGGCTTAATGAAAGAGAGAGAGATAGAACAGCTGATAGAAAAAGAGATTGATAAAACTGAGAAGTTGATAGAGATGTACACGGAAGAGACCCAGCCAGTTGAACCAGATTGTGCAATAGACATTCTATCGAGAAACGAGGCAATGAACAGTAGGAACATCACCTCGTCATCGCTTATACAGGCAAAGGCAAAACTTGCTGCATTGGAGTTTGTGTTAAGTAAGGTGGGGACTGCAGAGTTTGGCAAATGTGTGCGTTGCAGGAAAGAGATTCCACTGGGCAGGATTTTGGTGCGCCCCGAAAGTTTGCTGTGTATGGAGTGTTCCGAATAGCCTTTTTATGCGCATTGGGCTACTTGCGACTGCCTATGCGAAACGCAATCAATTCGCGCTCTCCTCGCTTCTACATTATAACAATTTATGAATAATGTCGTATCCATTAGAAATTAGTTTGTTAACTTTGCGACTGATTTAAAAATGAACGTGATTATATTTTGAAATTCAAACTACAATATACCGATACTTCATCCAATGCGCGAGCAGGAGTAATGACTACAGACCACGGAGAGGTTGAAACTCCAATTTTTATGCCTGTCGGCACGGTTGGCAGCGTGAAGGCTGTGCAAATGTATGAGTTGAAGGAGGATATAAAGGCTCAAATAATATTGGGCAATACGTATCATCTCTATTTGCGTCCAGGAATGGAGATTATGGAGCAGGCTGGAGGATTGCACAAATTCAATAGTTGGAACAAACCAATGTTGACGGACAGCGGTGGCTTTCAAGTTTTTTCACTCACAGATATCAGAAAACTATCGGAGGAGGGTGCTGAATTTCGTTCTCACATTGATGGGTCGAAACATTTTTTTACGCCCGAGAAGGTAATGGACATACAGCGCATCATTGGTGCCGACATCATTATGGCTTTTGATGAGTGTACGCCTGGTGATGCTGACTATGGTTATGCCAAGAAATCGTTGGAGCTTACAGAGCGATGGCTCGACCGTTGCATCCATCGTTTTGGGGAGACAGAAAATCCTTATGGATTCAATCAATCGCTCTTCCCCATAGTGCAAGGGTGTGTGTATCCCGACCTGAGGAGGCGTGCAGCAGAAAATGTGGCAGCCAAAGAGGCTGATGGCAATGCCATTGGTGGACTGGCGGTGGGTGAGCCCAAGGAGCAGATGTTTGAGATGATAGAGATAGTAAATGAGATATTGCCAAAAGACAAACCTCGCTATTTGATGGGGGTGGGCACTCCTGCCGATTTGTTGGAGGGCATAGAGCGTGGTGTGGATATGTTTGATTGCATTATGCCCACTCGCAATGGACGCAATGGTCAAATATTTACTAAAAATGGGATTATGAATATGCGCAATGCGCGGTGGAAAGACGACTTCTCTCCCATTGAGGAGGATGGTGCATCGGTTGTAGACACTTTGTATAGCAGGGCATATTTGCGTCACCTCATCAACGCCAACGAGATTTTGGGATTGCAAATTGCTTCCATTCACAACCTTGCATTTTATGTGTGGTTGATGACAGAGGCTCGCAGACATATCATTGCGGGAACATTTTCGACATGGAAACCAGGGATGATGGAGAGGGTGATGCGTCGCCTCTAAAAAGGAAACGGAAAACAAGATTAGATTGTAACAGAGCAATATGAAAAATATATTTAAGCTAACTATATTAGACCGATATATCATAAAGAAGTTTTTGGGGACATTTTTCTTCTCAATTGTTCTGATTATATCTATTTCTGTTGTGTTTGACATAAACGAAAAGATAGACAAGTTTATTACCAACAATGCCACGGTGCACGAGATAATTTTTGACTACTATCTCAATTTCATTCCTTACTATGCCAATCTATTTAGCGCACTGTTTGTTTTTATTGCTGTCATTTTTTTCACTTCCAAGCTTGCTTCCAACTCCGAGATAATAGCTATCCTGTCAAACGGAATCAGCTTTAAACGATTGTTGAAACCCTACATGATTTCGGCAACAATCATTGCTATTGTCACTTTTGTGTTTGGCAGTTTCATCATCCCCCCTTCTAATGTGAAGCGAGTTGATTTTGAAAACAAATATGTGAGGAAAAAAATTGTGGACTATGCATCGAAAATACAGATGCAAGCCGCTCCGGGGGTAATTGCCTATTTTGGCAGCTACGATGCGGCAAGCAAAACTGGCTACAACTTCTCGTTGGATGAGTTTGATGACAACAGACTCGAATCTCGGCTTACAGCAAACAAAATTTTGTATGATTCAGCCTATCACTGGACAATAAAAGATTACCAGATTAGGGATTTCGAGGGATTGGAAGAGACCATCACTTCGGGAGAAAGTATTGATACGACACTATACATCACACCGCGCGATTTCTTGATATCGGAAACAGATCATCAACTGATGACAACGCCTGGACTGAGGAGGTACATCAAAAGTCAGAAGAGACGAGGCATTGGCAACATGCAGGCTTTCGAAATTGAATATCACAACAGGTTTGCCTCCATTATGTCTGCATTTATACTCACGCTGATTGGAGCCTCTCTATCGGCACGAAAAGTGAAAGGGGGAATGGGCTTGAACATTGGGATTGGGCTTGCATTGAGCATGGGCTACATTTTGTTTATGACCATTAGCGCTACTTTTGCAGTGTCGGGCATGGTGAGTCCGATAGTTGCTGCATGGATTCCGAATATACTTTTCTCATTTATAGCTCTGTTTATTTACACAAAGGCACCCAACTAATCATTGCTATAAAAGAGAGAGGGGGGAGTCCACGTTTTGACAGACTCTATGTAATGATGTTGCGCTCCATTTTGTGGGGTCTTACATTTTTTATTCTAACAAAGAGAATCACAAAAGGGTGTATCGATTCACATTAAAAATAAACGCATTAAAAAACTTATGAAAGCGACCAAAATATTATTTCTATTCTTATTGAGCTTTGCATTTGCCACGGCACAAACAAAATATCCAAACGTAGTAATTTCGACCAACTATGGCAACATGACAGTGATGCTATATGACGAAACGCCCCGACATGCTGACTTTTTCTTGGATTTGGTGAAGAAGGGCTATTTTGATGGCAAAACTTTTCATCGGGTTATAAAGGGGTTTATGATTCAGGGTGGTTCGCAATTTGGTGGAGATACATCGATGGAGATACTACCAGAGTTCAACGAAAAATACTTTCACAAAAAGGGTGTGCTGTCGGCTCCGAGACGAGGCGACAATGAGAATCCGAAAAAGAAGTCGGATATGTCTCAGTTTTTTATAGTGCATGGCAGGGTGATGACCGAAGGCAGACTCGACTCATTGGAAATGGCTGTGAATGTGCCCATCAAGAATGCTGCCACGCGAAAATACTACATCCCCTTTAAAGAGCAGCTTGCCGAATTGAAAGAGAATGATCCGAGTGCATTCAACAACCGATTGGAAGAGATTATGTTTCAGATTGATTCTGCTTTTAATGCATCTCCCGATAAATTCTTTTTCGAACCAGAAGAAAAAGAGGCATATAGCACGATAGGAGGTGCACGCCATCTGAACATGGAATATACTGCTTATGGAGAGGTGACTGAAGGGCTTGAAGTGATTGATAAAATTGCAAACCTGGAGGTGGATGGCAGCAACAGACCGCGTAAAGAGGCGAAAATAATTAAGATATACACCACGAAATAATAAGATAAAGATGAGCAAATTTCAAGATTTATTAATACAACGTCGTAGCATTAGAAGATATAAAGACGAGCTATTGCAGCCAGAAGAGACGGAAAAGATTTTAATGGCGGCACTGCTTTCACCCACATCGAAGAATAGCCACTCGTGGCAATTTGTAGTGGTGGAAGACAAAGAGATGCTGAACAAACTCTCGAAGTGCAAACCACAATCTGCCAGTTTTATTGCCGATTGTGCATTGGCTGTGGTGGTGTTGGGAAATCCTCTGGTGAGCGATGTTTGGGTGGAAGATGCCTCAATAGCCAGTATTGCTATGCAACTACAAGCGGAAGATATTGGGGTGGGCAGCTGCTGGGTGCAAGTGCGAGAGCGTGATTTTGATGAGAACATACCCTCGCCCGATTATGTGCGCCAACTGCTGGAGGTTCCCATGCCTTATGAAGTGCTTTCGATTGTTGCTTTTGGCAAAAAGCAAAAGGAGCGAAGACCGAATGATGTGGAAGCTTTGCCTTGGGAGAATGTTCATATTGGCGGGTTCAAGTCGTAGTGTAAGTGTAGAGGAAGCATGTCTAAATTGCGTGGCAAACAAGCCGACAGGGTGGCTAATGGGTTGATATTGTTAGTGTTTGGATTCCTGTTGTTGCTGATTCAACTAAGGGTAACCAACCATTGGCTTTGGATGATTTACATCAACACACCTTCAACTTTTTTCTTGATAGCTGGCTCCATCTCTTTGTGGCTAAAGCGCGAGAAGTTTTTTGGATACATGCTCACAGCAATTGGGGCTATTGGTTATTCTAATATTGCATTTGGATGGTGGAACGCAATGACACCCTACTTTTTGCCCATTGTGGTGATGATGGCGGGAGTTACAGTACTACTTTTTGCAAAACTTAAATAGATAGATGGGTGAGTCCACTTCGAAAAAACCAGGAGTGCTGATTATGAGACTTTTCCTGTCGTTTGTCCTTTGAAGGGGAAAGCCGAATAAGCAACACGCTGCCAAAGTATCCTTGTAGAGGATTGGGGCGGGCGGGAATGAGTGAAATTGACATTTCGGAGTAGACCTCCATAAATAATAAGATAATTGTAAACAACGAAACAACAATGAGCAGCATAAATTTTGATCTTACCAAAATCAAAACTTTTGTATTTGATATAGACGGAGTACTTTCGTCACAAACCATTTCTCTGTCGAGCAGCGGCGAACCATTGCGCACAGCTAATATTCACGATGGATATGCCATCAATTTGGCAATCAAAAGTGGATATGGCGTTGCTATTATAACAGGAGGAAGCTCAGAGGCTGTAAGGGTGAGATACGCAGCATTGGGTGTGAAGCATATCTACATGAAATCGAGTGTGAAGATGAAGGATTTCACTCATCTTTTAGACAACACCGACTTCAAACCAGAAGAGATGGTGTATGTGGGCGATGACATACCCGACTATGAAGTGATGCAACAAGTTGCCTTGCCCGTTGCTCCAGCTGATGCTGCTCCCGAAATCAAAGATATTGCAACGTACATATCTCCTCGAAAAGGAGGATTTGGAGTGGCAAGAGATATTATAGAACAGGTTTTGCGCGCTCAAGGAAAATGGATGGACAAAGAGGCTTTTGGATGGTAGAACAAAGATTTCGATGTTTTTCTTTCGAACAAAAACAACAGGCATAAGCACGATGCAACCTTGCTGTGTAGAGTTGATTGGTTCGTTTTTTCAATTGAAAACTATCGGAAATATACTGTTAAACATGCTTCAACAACTTGAATTATTAACACTAAATGATTTGTCTTGTGGATAAAGATACGTTATTTTGCAATAGAAATATTTAAATATAATTAGATAATGGCAAAAATAAAAGGTCACGTAGTTGTAAACGTAGAACGTTGTAAAGGATGCAACCTGTGCGTTGTTTCCTGTCCTACCAGTGTACTTAGCTTGCAGCCACGAGAAGTGAATGTGCGCGGATATCATTACGTTTACATGAAGAATCCTGACGATTGCATCGGTTGTGCCAACTGCGGCTTTGTGTGTCCTGATGGCGTACTGACTGTATATCGCAAAAGAGTAGAAGAGTAACTTATCTCTCTTCCTCCTTTCAATTATTTTAAAACAAAAAAACCACTCAATAAATTATGTCAGAAGAAATTACTTTGATGAAAGGCAACGAAGCCATTGCTCATGCTGCCATTAGATATGGTGCTGATGGCTACTTTGGCTATCCCATTACTCCTCAATCGGAAGTGTTGGAAACACTAATGGAAGAAGCCCCTTGGAAAACTACTGGTATGATTGTGTTGCAAGCCGAAAGCGAAGTAGCTGCAATCAACATGGTGTATGGAGGAGCTGCTTGTGGAAAGGCATCTATGACTTCATCATCGAGCCCAGGAATGAGTCTTAAACAAGAAGGTATCTCCTATTTGGCGGGTGCCGAATTGCCTTGCTTGCTCGTAAATGTGATGCGTGGAGGACCAGGATTGGGAACCATCCAACCATCTCAAGCTGATTATTTTCAGACAGTGAAAGGTGGAGGTCATGGCGATTACAAACTGATAACATTGGCGCCCAACTCTGTACAAGAGATGGCAGATTTTGTGGCATTGGGTTTTGAGTTGGCATTCAAATACCGTAATCCTGCCATTATTCTTTCTGATGGAGTGATTGGGCAGATGATGGAGAAGGTGATACTCCCAGAGTATCAACCTCGTCGCACCGAAGAGGAGATACGCGAACAATGTCCATGGGCTACATTAGGGAAACCTGCATCGCGCAAACCAAACATAATAACATCGCTTGAGTTAGATGCTGAAAAGATGGAGAAAAACAACCTCCGTTTTCAAGCGAAATATGCGGAAATAGAGAGAAACGAAGTTCGTTTTGAAGAGACTAATTGCGAGGATGCCGACTATCTGTTGGTAGCATTTGGTTCGACGGCGCGCATTTGCCTGAAAACAATTGAGCTGGCTCGTGAGGAAGGTATTAAGGTGGGACTATTGCGCCCCATTACATTGTGGCCCTTTCCAAGCAAAGTATTAAACAGCTATGCAGACAAAGTGAAAGGGATATTGACAGTGGAGATGAATGCGGGGCAAATGGTGGAAGATGTCCGATTGGCGGTGAATGGAAAAGTAGATGTGGAGTTTTACGGACGCTTGGGAGGCATAGTTCCAACACCCGACAAAGTGTTGGAGGCGCTGAAAGAGAAAGTAGTTCAAAAGTAATTGCATTTACAAAAACAATCCAAAAGTAAGAAATGAGTCCAAAAGTAAGAAAAGTAATTCTGATTTTGTTTATAGTTTCCGTTGTTGCAACGGTTGCCGTGTACTTTATTACTAACAAAGACATCACCGCTACTTGGATAGCTGGGGGTGTTGCTGGTATGTTCTATATAATGTATCGATTTTATAAATAGACAACACGAAAAAAGAAGATGCTGTAGGTTCTCAGTTTTTAAACATGCATTAAATAATTAATAATAATGAGTAATGAATCAATTATAAGTCCCGAAAATTTGGTGTACGCCAAGCCTGAATTAATGAATGACAACTACATGCATTATTGCCCTGGTTGTTCGCATGGCGTTGTACACAAACTGATTGCAGAAGTTATCAAAGATATGGGTATTCAAGATATAACCATTGGCATTGCTCCAGTTGGTTGTGCCGTATTTGCATATAACTATATTGACATTGATTGGCAAGAAGCGGCTCACGGTCGCGCACCTGCTTTGGCAACTGCAGCAAAGCGCTTGCTGCCCGACAAGATGGTGTTTACCTACCAAGGTGACGGAGACCTTGCAGCCATTGGTACTGCCGAAACCATTCATGCAGCCAATAGAGGCGAAAACATCGCCATTATTTTTATCAATAATGGAATTTATGGTATGACAGGTGGTCAAATGGCTCCTACTACATTGCCCAACATGAAAACTTCGACCAGTCCCGAAGGACGCAACACAGAAACAATGGGGAACCCGCTAAAGATATTAGATTTGGTGGCATTGTTGGATGGGGTGTGCTTGGCAACTCGCCAAAGTGTGCACAAAGTAGCTGCAGTTAAAAAAACGAAGAGAATGATACGCAAAGCATTCCAAAACTCGATGGACGGCAAGGGCACTTCAATTGTAGAGGTTGTATCAACTTGTAGTTCTGGTTGGAAAATGACTCCAACACAGTCTAATGATTGGATGGTGGAGAATATGTTCCCAGCATATCCGTTGGGCGATATAAAAAACGTATAAATAAAGGCAGATATAAATAAAAAATATGGTACAAGAAATTGTAATAGCTGGTTTTGGAGGGCAAGGAGTATTATCGATGGGCATGATTTTGGCATACTCCGGAATTATGGAAGGGAAAGAGGTTTCATGGTTTCCGGCTTACGGACCAGAGCAAAGAGGAGGCACAGCCAATGTAACCGTAATTCTGAGTGATGAGCGAATCAGTTCGCCAGTGCTTAATAGTTACGATGTAGCTATCATTCTGAATCAACCTTCGTTATTGAAGTTCGAAAAAATGGTGAAGCCGGGTGGAAGTCTCATTTATGATACGGATGGAATTCAAAACCCACCAACTCGCACAGACATTAATGTGTACAAAACAGATGCAATGGAGGAGGCTATGAAAATGGACAACTCTAAAGTGTTTAATATGATTGTGTTGGGTGGTTTACTCAAAACATCGCCCATGGTGAAGCTTGAAAATGTGATTAAAGGATTGGAGAAAGTTTTACCTGAACGCCACCATAAACTAATACCAATGAACGAAAAAGCTATCCTAAAAGGGATGGAGATTATAGAGCAAGTGAATAAAGTTGTTTAGAAGAGACTTTTCTGAATTTAAAATTTAAATGAGCCGATGTGATTGAATCATATCGGCTTATTTTATTGTGAAGTTATAAGAGGGACAGACTATAGAAGCAACTTATCATGCAATTCAGGAGATTGGCGCAAAGTGCCAAAACCATTATTGACACAGGCTCAGACATTAATAGAATGTAGCAAAACTAAAAAGTTGAGACAGATGTAAAACCTGCCTCAACTTTTCATTTTAAAACAATAGAATTACTTCAATACAATTTTAACATCATCAAAACCTGCACGATAAGATATTCCTTCAGTTACTCCAATGTGCGGTCCCGAAATAAAGCGGATTTGAGTTTCGCTGGTGGCTCCGCTAACAACGAAGCTACGTTCAGCAAGTTCTGGTATCCATGGGTTATAATCGTAGCCCCACCAGTATTTTCTACCCGGACCATCTGTGTTGTGGTAATTACCTATCATAAATAGAGCACCTGTCTCAGTCAGTTCTCCACTACTTGGTAGTCTGTCTTCGGGTGTTTCTACCTGAGAGCCTACACTGAGTATCTCTGTAATAGTTCCAGGACCAAGAATTTCAACATTAAAGTCGTTACCATCTACGGCTCCTGCACCTGCTGACATGTATTGAACAGCTTTGAATGAAACAATAATATCCTGTGTGCCATCTATAGCCACGAGCTTGGGCGTAATCAAGTCGGCATTCACATTAGTTTTGCCGAACTTAGCAAAGCCTAAACGGCTGTAAACATAAGGTTGTACCGTTCCGCCTTTATCTGGTGCGGGCGTGCTGGTCCATCCATTAAGAGTGCCATAAGTAGACTCCCAAGAGTCAAAACGCTTTTCTCCAGTTGATGTAAACATAATTTCGGAAGCACCTGCTCCTAACCAATCGAAGTTATCTTCGAAAATTAGCGAAGAGTATTGCATAATTTCAACCTCTTCCCAAATATCATCGGGATATTCGGTTGAGTAAATAGTCAACACAGATGATAGATTTTGATTCCCAAGATTAGGTCCTGCTATCAGTTTAAGGCTGGTTTCCGTTTTTTCGGCGGTTAGCCAGTCTTCTGTAAAGCTATAATTCCAATCATCCGCATTAGTCGTGACATTAATCATGATTTCTTCACCACCTGATGCAAATGAAACAGTCGATGGATCAACTTCTAAAATAACCCCACTAAGCTGATTGATAGGAATCTCCGTGTCGATAACCGGAAATTTATCAGAGGTTATATATAATAAAGCTGTACGTGTTCTGGGTGAATTATTGGCACGTAAAGTTATTCTCAACCCCGTCTCCGTTTTTTCAACATCTGCCCATGGTCCGTTTTCAACCGTAAAAGTCCAGTCGTCTACAGTTGTCTTTACTGTAATATCTACCACCGAGCTTTCACCCGCAACATCCATCATATTTGGGCTAATTTCCATATATGTAGCCCCCTGAATGATTGACAACATTTTGTTAGCTATCGGATATTTAGAAGAATAAAGATGGAGCGTAGCTCGTCTTTCCTCACTTTGATTTGGTTCTGCTTCTAATGTGAGCCCTGCTGATGTCGACTCTACTGTTATCCAGTCACCATTTTCTACTTTCCAAGTCCAGTCATCTACATTAGTTGAAACAGACACGGTTTCTGTGCCTCCATTATTGTTCACCAGGATTAGTTCATCTGGTGAAACGGTTAAATAAGCGTCGTCCACTTTGTCCTCACATGATATGAGGAAAGAAGTTAGTAGAACAAAAATAAAACATAGTTTTATTGAGTTTTTTTTCATCATAATTATCTCATATTAGTTGTTAAATCTTTAGGTCGAGTCATAGTTTCCGTATAATTACGACCGAATCTATCAGTCACTTGAATATTAAGAGTTGAAGTAGGGCTCGAAGCCTTTACTTTAAAAAAATGGGTTGTGTTTGAAGTTGTAAAACTTGTTGAGGGATTTGCATTGCGATTTAGTCTTGCCATATTATACGAGATAATATGCAGTGGATCCTTTGCCATAACACGTGTAACAGGCAAAGTTGCCCCACCCTCTTTCACCGTAATTGTCCAGTCTTTATCGTAACCCCACACATTGATAAGAACTTCGTTTGCGGTGCTGGATGTAGCATACACATCGGCAAATTCAGGTATCTTGGCAGCATAAGTTGCATTGGCATAAGGAGCATATTTAGCAGCTGTCATTTCAATACTGTTCAGGTCGTAAGTCCTAAACTGATAGTCATGATCATATCCCATACTTTTGTAATGCCACTTTACAGACTTGTTGTCAAATTCCCACACACCATATCCACCCACAGAGCCGTCTTTACAGATATGATTTCCAGCCATCCCACTACTACCTGTCCACCACCAAGTGGCACATACAGCGGCAGTGATGTGTTCCATCATATTGTCGGAATGTACATAGTTACTATTGGTATGTGAATGTCCCGAAATGATATGAACATTAGAAAACTTTGCCAACGTGTTGTGAAACTCGTTATCTGCTATACGATAGTTGGCCGAGTTATTTATATCGGGTGCAGTGAACACTGGGATGTGGAGTGCAACAATTAGAGGTGCACTTTTATCCTTCACCATTTCCAAATCTTTTTTAAGCCATTCTATTTGATCTGGTGTAATATGGGCATTGTAGTTTCTACTGCCCATTACTCCAGGTGCACCACCATTGTTGATATACTCAATATCATCAAGAACAACATAATGAACGTCTCCGAGATTAAATGAATAATAGTTTGGACAAAGCACTTCACGATAATAAAGTTGCGATGCCCAATCTCCTGCAGCATGGGGATTGTTGTCGTGGTTACCCATCGTATTAAAGACCGGAGCATTAATTTTATTCATATATGGCACATAGTCTTTAATCGTAAAATTATTGGTATACCAATACGTGTCCCACGAAAGATCGCCGAGCGTCAGTCCATACACTTTAGTTCCAGATGCTTCGTATTCAGCAATTACACCATTTATATCCACAAGCATTTTTTCGAATTGAGCAATATCCTCAATACGTTTAGCCAAATGAATATCTGCCATCGTCAATACAACATGTTTGCGGTTATCAACTGCAGTCAATTCGAAGTCATGTCGTTCGACAACATTTTTCTTTTCTTTTAATCTTTTGAAAAACTGAGGTGATCTACCAATAGAGGGTACTTCGTAATTGCCCGGTACAGAAATAAAAACATACTCATTTTTCTTCTCAGAAGGTAGGTAATATACTCCATTTTCATCGGTAACCGTTACTTCGTAACCATCCGACACCACCACATCTGGTATGCCGACTCCATCACAAAAGACCCACCCTTTCAACATCATCCCCTGCTTGTTGCCAAGAGAGCCATCCTGGCTCACCAAAATGATGAAATCCTCAAAACCATCTGCCGCAAGTACAATCTCTGCCTCACGAGTGGTGATAATTTGATTCTTGTCAACCTTTATTCGCAGATTGCGCTTTGTATTACTCAACACCTCTGTCTGACACCAAGCTTGGTTGGATGTAGCTGTAAAGACTACATTCGTGGCGACCTCCAACAAACGCGACTCACTATCGATGCCAAAATGTTGTGTCAAGAGGTCTGAATTTATACTAAATATAGGTTCAGTACCAACTTGCTTCACATTGACACGAGCACTAACAACACCATCTGCTGTAAGCGTAACAATAGCTGTACGTTCTTGATGACTGGTGTTCTCGATTACACTGATTCTTAAATTGTTACCTGAAACAGTAACGGTACACCAGTCTTGAGAAGAATCTGCTGAATACTTTCCATTCGTACTCACTGGAATCATTTCTACGCCAGAAGCAGACATAAAAGTTACATCTGTTTTATCTACGTGTAAAAAAGCTTCCTCCTTATCGGTTTCGCAAGAGACAAATAAGAGCAGTCCTATTATATATATCAACCATTTTTTCATTTAAACTACTTTATAACCGGAAGGCAAGTAATGCCTTCCGGATATTAGATTAAATTTTATTCATCGGTATACTGAAGTCTCAACTCTTCCCTCATCTCTACCATGCTGTTTCCTACCTTGTAGGAGTAAGCCAATAGAAACACCTTGTGCTTTCTGCCCCAATCATCCTCTTCGGTTCTAAAAATATTGGGAAAGTCTGAATCGTTGTCTTGTGTTACTTCCAAATCTTTATAACCAGAAATAACAACACTGTTGTCAGGCTGAACCTCAAGTATAACTGCACCCTCTGCAAAGACTTTTTCATCGGCATCGAACGAAATATTCCCAGCCATCATCCTAACTTTATTCTCACTAATGGGTTGCACTTGTTTTGAAGATTGTGTGACTACTTCATTACGAGTTCCACGCATAGAGTAAAAGGTGTAGCCTGCAGACATTTGCTCAGCATAAAAGTTCTTGATAAGTACTCGATAAAGAATTGAGCTCTTTTTAGGATTTACCTCATAAGCCGATAAAGCTCCTATTGAAAGTGGAATAAAATAGACTGTATCGGGTGAAAGCCCATCAGGTCTGATTTTGATATCAAGACTTCCTGTTCTTTCTCCTTTGGGAATAATAATATGATAATCTTCAATAGTATAGTTGTCTTCTGGTACAAGCTTAGCATACTGCTGAGCATCAACGTCAAACATTCCCACATTATAGGCATTAAAAGGAGCCATGTCTGGTATCACCGAGACGCGAACGTCGGTTTCAACCGCTCCAGTTCCTCCGCAAGATACAGCAATAAAAGTACTGTTTTCATCGCCAGTCATTTCTTGCACGTCTTCCAGCACATTATAATTGTCACTACATATAAATGCAACTACTTTTTTATATAACTCTTCTTCGAAAATCTCATTTGTGTCGCAGGCAGTTACTCCCAGCATAACAAACGCCATTATCCAAATATATTTTTTCATAAAATCTGCTTATTAAAGTGTGATTAATTCCATCCTGGATTTTGATCCAACGATGGCAAACGGCGTAGCTCATTGCGCGGAATTGGAACAAACATTAATTTCCTATCTACCGTTCGTCCGTGAATAGCTGCAGAACCTGGCATGACTCTTTGATAGAATGCATCCTTATCCGAAGCATCGGTATTCATTCCCATTATAGGTTCACGCTCGGTTTCCTCATAAATACCCCAACGTCTAACATCATAATATCTTCTGTTTTCGTGCATAAACTCAACCATTCGTTCCTGTTCGATTAACTTCTGAACAAGTTTTGGATCACTTGCCTCGTCATCTGTCATACCAGGCAAACCAGCACGATGACGAACCTGATTGAAAGCCCATTTAATTTCACTTTCGTCGCGGCTAAAAGACATAGATTGTCCGTCCACATCAACTGTATGAGTTGTAGTCAAATTATTCAATGCTTCAGCATAATTTAAAAGAACTTCCGCATAACGAAGTATTGGATATACTTTATCCATTACACGCGATGAAGGACCTTGCATAGCATCCATCGGGTGATACCACTTGCGAAGTACATATCCTGTCATTGAATAATTCAATGGTTCATTAGAAGTGCCTCGCCCGTCCTCATCATAAGCATAGTATTTTGCAGTATGTTCGCGCAAAGAAGCATCTGTAGTTGATAAACAGGGCCAAAAAGCTTCATTAAATCCTACACATGAATAAAAACGCATTTCTCGATTTACATACATATTAAAAACACCAGCATTAAGACGATAGCCTGAAAACATTTTAACTGCGCCTGTATATCCCGATTCGGAGTAATACCCATCTGACGAAGCCTCATCAATAGTACGCCCATCATCCATTCTGTATGCATCCACCATCTTCTGTGTTACCGAAAATCTGCCCCATCCACCAAGTGAGATTGGGTGTGGTCCTCTAATCAAGTACTTAATCTGTGCTGACTTACGCGCCCATATAAATTCGTCAACGGTAGGAGCCGCACACTCTCCACTAAACAGCTCGTCATAAGAACGATAATGATCAATTCCCGCCGCTCCTACTGGCCAATTAGATGTATAATCAGGATCATCAATAATCGTTGCAGGTAGTGGTGGTGTATTGTCATCTGCTGGAACTGTGTAGAGTTCATACTTCGAACCTGAATCGGATGGCTCATCAATAACGCGTTTTGCTGCAGCAGCAGCAACAGCCCAACGTTTTTCGTCTGGAGTCTGCGAAATATAGTGAACACCATCTGTCGAACGTCTCCAATCGCTGAAATATCTCCGTCCAATTTGACCACCATTAAAGGCAGGGCTTGCATGAATTAATCTCAATCGTGAAGTCAAAGCATGAGCAGCACCTCGTGCAGGACGTCCAAAGTCCATGGTAGCAATCGATGCAGGCATGTGTTTTCCAGCAAACTCAAATTCATTGCAAATATACTCAACTGCTTCGTCATAAGTGCTACGAGCTCGATCGTAATGTTCGAGCGCTTCGTTATTCTCTACGATCTCCTCTCCTAATAAGATTGGAGGACCAAAATCGACTAAAATATTATAATAAGCATAAGCACGAAAAAATCGAGTATAACCCTCTATATAACGAATATCGGCTGGTGTCATATCGTCAGCCTCGTTCATGTGAGCTAAAATAGTATTACACTTCCGTATAATTTGATAATATGTTCCCCACACATCCAATTTTCTGAGATTGTCAGGTGTAATGAATCCTTGGGCAAAATTAGTTCCTTCATACACATTATTACCTTCACGAAAGTTGTTTGTTCCTTCATCGGTTGCATAAGGTCCGGGGGTGTAATTATGTCTGAGTGTGAAAGCCTCATCAGGGAATAATCTTACAGCTCCCCACATATATGCTTCAATATAGCGCTTCTGAGTAAAGGTAGAGTCCATTTTGAATTCATCATCAAAATAGTTGTCTACATTTAGAAAGTCTTTGCAAGAGATCATCCCTACAAGCATCATGATAACAACACTAAAGGAGATGGTTTTTACAAGACTGGCATGATATAAAAATAGCTTTTGCATTTTCATTTTTTTTATAAGTTAATATATAGTTGCAAAGAGTATACGGAAGGTATAGGATAAACTCGTCCATTATATCGTGCTTGATCTGGATCGAATATTTTCTCTTTCGACCAAACATGGAGATTTGTTCCAATCAATTGAATATCAACTGATGAAATTCCAAGTTTGCGCATACCATCTGTCTTCAGGTTATAGTTTACTGTAATTTCTTGCAAACGTAAGTTGCGTCCATCTCCGTGCCAGAAATCTGATTTCTGCGAGTTGTTATTGTTCCTTCCATATTGCAAGCGTGGAAAAATAGCATTTGGGTTTTCGGCCAAAGCTGGGTCGATTCCATTAGCAAGTGCATAATCCATCGGGATCCAGCGGTTCTTCGGATCATTAGCCATTTTCAACACATTACCTGATACTCCACCATAGAAAGGAACATAGCCCATTCCGTTGGTATAAGATAGATTGTTGTGCCTTACAGACTGACCTACACTATAGAAATCAGTCCTGCCTGTGCCTTTGAGTAAGACACCCACCCTAAGGTTTTTGTACCTTACTTCTCCTCCAAATCCATACATCAACATAGGATAGGTACTGCGCGACAAGGGAACCATGTCGGTTGCATCAATTTTCCCATCACCATTCACGTCTTTGTATTTTATGTCACCTGGCATGTATGAACCAAAGGTTTGGATAGGACTTTTCTTAATATCCTCTTCATCCTTAAATAAACCAATTGCTTGGTATCCGCGATGAACATTGTTTGGGAAACCAGAATAAAACAGATATGGATATTCAAGATAAGCCTGCTCCCAGTTCTGCACTTTAGTATCTGAGTAAGTAAAGTTACCTCTTAAAGTGAAATTCATCTTATCATTAACCTTTTGGGTATATGAAATATTACCATCTGATCCAAAACTTTTCATGCGACCAACGTTTCCATAAGGCATATTGGTTAACCCCACATAATCTGGAACCTGAGCACGAGGCTGGAAAATACCATCACGTTGATCGTTGAAAAAATCAACCACAAACGACAAACTTTCATTAAAAAAACTTCCTTCAATTCCTATGTCCGTTTTATAAGAACTTTCCCAGTTTAAATTATCGGCACCTACACGTGACTCTTCCAAAATCTCTACATCGCTTATAGACTCATACACAGGACCGTTGCTAAGTCGAGCCTTTGTCATATATGGAAAACGAGTGCTACCTGCTAATCTATCATTTCCAACAGATCCATGTGATGCTCTTATCTTAAACATGCTCACCCAACTCATATTGTCTTTTACCCACTGATAGCTCGAAGGCACCCAACCAATTGCCGCAGATGGGAAAAATCCATATTGACGACCCGGTTGAAAGTTTTCAGAACCTGTAATACCAAAGTTGAAGTCCACCATATAAGTATCTTTGAAACTATAGGTGAAACGACTCGAAACCCCCTGATACCGAACAGGTATAGCAGTCATATTGTTAGTTGCTTTTGATGTGTACTTCTCATCACTCATGTAGTAATAAACAAGTCCCGAAGCACGATGATCTTCTCCAAAAATCTGATCATAATTAAGAGTAGATTCAAAGTGGTATTTTCTGTACTGATTCGTTGATTTGCTATACGAAGCAGGAGTTGGTTTTACCATCTCGCGCATCACCAATGATCCATCGGTTCTTCTTTCCAATGCCATGTACAATGCTGGTTGAATAAAACGTCTCTCATAGAAATAGTTATGCGTATCATAAGCACCCTGTGCTCTGATATTCAATCCGTCTAATATGGAAGATAAATCTTGGCTAAGAGCAAGAGTTACTTTCCCTTTATAATTTTCATTGGTTCTTTTCCCAGTCCGGTTAATCATCACATAAGGCGATGAATCAGCATCTGCACCGCCAGCGGGATACATTCCGTTAGAATACACTGTTGGTATATACAAGGGGTTAAGCTGCGATTGTGCCATCCAAATATAATCTGTATTAGCTGTCCCTGGTTGATTATTAATAGACAAATGACCGTCAGCACCAAAATAAACAGTCGTAGTTTTAGTGAGATTGATGTCGAGGTTTGTTCGATAGTTATAAGTATTATAACCAACATTCGATGCATAGGGACTATGCTTATCAAAGTTATAAGCAGCCGTCTCGCTGTTACCACCCAAACTGAGGAAGTATTTTGCTATGCTTCCTCCGCCCTTAGCACTCACATAATATGATTGTTTGAACGAGTTTGATCTCAACACCTCATCTTGCCAACTAACGTCTGGATACATATCAGGGTCTAAGTTGTCTCTGATAATTGCCATCTCCATTGGACGATAAAGAGGTCTTTCACCGCGCACTTCCATAGCTTCGTTTGCCAAAAGAGCATAATCATAAGCTCCTAAATAGTCTGGAACTTTGCGAAGTTGCGAAAGAGAAAAGTTTGTTCGCACTGTAATGTTGAGTTTGCCTTCTTGTCCACGCTTGGTAGTGATAAGAACCACTCCATTAGCACCTCTCACACCGTAAACCGCTGTTGCAGATGCATCTTTCAAAACAGAAAAGCTTTCAATATCTGCGGGGTCAATTGAATTGATGTTTCCTTCCAAACCATCAATCAAAACCAACGCACCACTGCTTGCACCAAAAGTACCAATACCACGCACCCAAAATTCTGAAATATTTTGACCAGGCTCACCACTTGTTTGCATGGATATAACTCCCGCTACCTTACCTCCCAATAAATTTGCAACAGAGGTAGTGGGTGTTTGCAATTGATCCACATCTAAACTGGTAACTGCTGCCACAGAAGATATCTTCCGTTGAACGCTTCCCAATCCTACTGCAACATACTCTTCCAACACAACTGAAGTGGTGGTGAAATTGATTTTTAAATCCTTTCGTTCTTCTGTAACCAAATATTCAACTTCTTCGTATCCGATATAAGAAAAAACCATCATATCTCCTCGTGTAGCTCTAAGGCTAAATTTTCCATCTGCATCTGAAGATGTGCCAACCCCTACATTGTTCTTCAGGTAAATAGTAGCTCCAGGCAAGGTTTCGCCAGTCTCGTCATACACAACACCTGCCATGTTGTACGTTTCCTGTGCGAAAAGAGAAATGCCTGTTAAAAAACATATTATTAATAATAAATTCCTTTTCATAAAAATTTGATTTAAAGTATATTACTCAATGGACAGTTTTCTAACTCGATAATTACCTCGATCGACTATATAAACAGTTCCGTCCATACCCAGACCTACTGCGGTGGTGTTTTTAAACATAGCTTCTTCTTTTCCCCCATCCTGCATTCCGCTCACGCCTGGTATCCCCAATACGGTTTCTACCATTCCACTGTTTGGATCGTATTTTCGGACACAAAAATTCTTTGAATCAGAAATGTAGCACATTCCATCTTGGTCGAACTTCAACCCATAAGGTGTGTTAAACAATGCTGATTCAATCGTTCCGTCACGATGTCCACTAACAGTAGAGGTGTTCAGCCTTGTCCATGAATTTTCAGGGTCGTTAAGATCAAGTCGAAAGATGCCATTTCCAATAGCACCAGAATATCCAGCAATATACAACATGTTAGGATTTGTCGGATCAACATCGATGCCGATGCTTGTTCCCTGCTCTTCCGATTGATAGATAACCTCTGCTACACCTGTATCAGGATTAATTTTGACAATCTGTCCTGTGTTGTAACGTGTGTACATATGCTTGTCAGCTGGGTTGTATCCCATATAATTACCATTAGCTGTAGGAATAGGATAAATACCACCTTTCTTATATGTCATGGTTCGGTACCTTGGAATCCATCCATTTGCAGGATCAATAATGGCATATTCAAGCGTTCCTGTTCTCACAGCAGTGTATAAAATCCCTGTATTTTTGTCTGCGCAAAGTCCCTCAAAGCGACTATTTTTCACATTCGGAAATTGGTTGACCAACTCCATCATATTTTCCTCCTCGTTGATACGCACAAGACCATCGCTCGAATAACTCGCAGCGCCACTGGGCATACTATTATCAGTCCCTACAAAGATATTGTCAAACTGGTCAACATCAAGTTGAAAAGGGGCAAGCTGTGATTGCTCAAGAGGACCTGTCCTAATTGCTTTGGTTCCATCTCCAGCAACCGTGGTAACAGAAATGGTTACTTTATATCGAAACTTATTATCATAAACGAGAGAGTCGTCACCTACTACAACCGACACATCACTCAACTCATTAATCACGCGAGGAACTATAACATACATTCGTCTCCCATTAGACCCAACAACTGCAGCTTTCTTTTTATTAAAGTAAACCTTTATCTTATCAGGGTCGGAGCCAAAATTTTCTCCCTCAAGTATCACCTTCTCCCGAATTCGACCTGAATCAGGGAAAAAAGTAGTCAATTTAACTGGTTTAGAAGGATCATAATCCTCCTTCACGTGTTCAACGCTGTCGTCTTTACATGCAAAAAAAGCTGTAAATAACGCCAGAACACATACATAAAGAACTCTTTTTCTCATGTTGCAATAATTTAATAGTTTTGCTTAATCATAATGAATGAATAAATAATAAACACTAATTTGTATCAAAAAAATTTGCGTATTTGTATATAGCTTAGCTCCTGATGCTTATTTTAGTCTTTCTTAGTGTCTAAACCTCCAATCATCGTGTTTACAACTAGAAAAGTCATAAAGCAAAAAAAGAAAACTAAATATATCTATACACACTCAAGATTAATTTTAACTTAACCGCACCCAAATGCGCCCTTCTTAATAAACTCTTGACAAAAGTAACAAAAATAAATCTTCATACAAGCTTTATTTTGATGTTATATAACATAATGTATATAAATAAAACAAGCATTCGACATCAAAATCGCAAATAGATTCAATCTAAAACTTCTTGTTCAGATAATTAAAGCAACATTATGCTGCTTAAACTACTCATTTGCACGCACATAGCCTATTGATGCAGATATTACTCAGAGCATAGCCAAATTATTAAATGCAAACGATTAGAAATTTGGAACTACACTATAAAATAGATATAGATAGATTTGTTGTACGAAAAATAA
>CAZXGV010000017.1:0-1460 GCA_964640575.1 uncultured Dysgonomonadaceae bacterium | reverse complement strand
ATTAAAGAAGGAGTTATTGTTGGAGTCAATAATGAATTGAAGAGCATCTGTAAAGTTGACACCCAATATAGGTAGGAACCGAACAGCTTTGTTTATAGAATTATTAGTTATCACTTTCTATCGAAAGATGTGAAAAAGCAAAGTTCTATAATTATCAATGGGGGCATAAACGAACTCGAACAATAAATTTCGACAAACAAATAATATATCTCAACAAGCCCTGCTGCGTTAAGCTTCTATAACAAATCTAACGCCCACTTATTCCATTCCCATTTTGTGAAAATGGCTGCGCTACCTTCGACCTTACCATTTGCACGATAAAAAGACGAAAGTGGGGCATAACCTTAGGCGTTATTTTCTGAAACAAGCTAAGGTAGTAGCAGAAATAGCCCTCAAACTGCAAAAAAAAGATAAGGGAACGCTGAATGAGTTAAAATACAGAAATGAGAAATAGATGAACACCTTCGACAATGGAATAAAACGTGAGGAAATGGGGAGGTCGGTCACCGACTTATGTAAAAACAAATAGAAATTAGGAAAGTCGGTCACCGCCCTATTGATTTCAAAAAATAAATTCAACAATCAAACGTCTCACAACTGTCTGCATACTACACATTTGAAAGGTTGTTGACAGTCATTTCAAAGTAATAAAGTAGTAAAGTGGGTAGATGAAAAAGAATAATGGAGAGGGTAGTATGGAATTATGAGGAAATACGCATATCTTAACAGACATGTTAATATATAAGTAACTTTGCAGTTGATTACTCCTTTCTATTTACGCCATATCTACCAACTTGAGCAGTTGCCCTCACAGAAAGCGTAAGGATCAACGAGTTTTCGATTTTTTAAAAGTTAGAAGACCTGAATATCTGCACTTAATTGTTCAGATCTTCTCTGTTTTACCTGAATCCAAGATGAATAGACATGGGTGTAAACCAATGGTAATCAAATCAAAGACACCAACAAACCTTAAATGGGTTCAACCCTATTCAAGCACTATTTAAGCAATCTTATTTGTATTTTTTCAAACCTTCGTAACTTGGGATGCACCGACATCACTGACCTTATTAGCTTATTTATTTAATTGACAATTGACAGTTGACAGTTGACAATGATTAAATGTGAATTATTAATGGTCGATTTGAAAATCACGAGCGAAGAGTTAAATGAATGCGCATATACAAAGGAATGACATATAGGGCAAAGCCCTAAAAGAAATCAGCACAGGGCAACGCCCTGTGTGTATGACAGATAGAGAACAAAGCTCTGAAGAGCGCAAGATTACTCTAATGATATGACATGAAATTTTGTATCATCGAGACGCGATAAATCGTCGTTTTTACGAACCCTTGCTGGTGCGGATATCTATCCATGACTTTATCTGCACCTTGCTGTTGTAATGGCACGGATGAATATCCGCGCCAGCCTGGGGGATCAAAATCCTTTCTGCTTCGCAGCAC
>CAZXGV010000016.1:24119-26545 GCA_964640575.1 uncultured Dysgonomonadaceae bacterium | reverse complement strand
ACTAATCCACCTTTTACTGTATTTAAAAATTGATCTAACATAGTTAAGTTATTTGGGTGTTTAATTAAAATTTTTTGAATAAAATAGTGTGATTCCATCTACAAATTCCATCTAACAAAACATCTGAAGTGTCATTAAGGTTCAATATTTAATATATGAAAACAGGTTTAGTATCAATTATGAAGCTAATGTATGAATAATATTTTTTAGTTAGTAATATTGTAGGACTAATTTAGAAGTTTAGACAGTAAGAAATTATAGATACCTAAAAGCATACTTCAACTATTTTCATCTATGTTGTAGGGAAGTTTTAGTTAGCGACTATTTTTTTGACTATTTTTGTACAAAACATTCATACTAATGGCAAACCCTCTATTACAAATTGATACTCTAACCAAATCATTTGGCGACTTGTTGCTGTTCGAAGACATATCTTTCGGCATTGCACAAGGCGACCGAATGGGATTGATAGCACGTAATGGAACTGGCAAAACGACGTTGCTAAATATTATTGCGGGTAAAGAACCTTATGATTCTGGCAGAGTTGTTTTTAGGAATGACATTCGGTTTGCCTATCTTCCACAAAACCCTGTTTTTGCTCCTGGACAAACTGTATTAGATGCTTGTTTTACATCGGAAAACGAAGTAGTGAAACTTATTGCTCGTTACGAAGAGATGATATCATCGGGCAATCATGAGAACTTGGACGAGGTGTTATCTCAAATGGATTTGATGCAAGCATGGGATTACGAGCAAAAAATTACACAAATCTTAAGTCGTTTGAATATAACTCGCTTAAACCAGAAGATTGAAGAGTTGTCGGGCGGTCAAGTAAAACGCATTGCATTGGCAAACGTGCTTATATCCGAGCCTGATTTAATTATTCTGGATGAGCCTACTAATCATCTCGATTTAGAAATGGTAGAATGGTTGGAGGAATTTCTCAATAGATCGAATGCAACGTTGCTAATGGTAACGCATGATAGGTTTTTCTTGGATAGGGTGTGTTCGCAAATCATCGAAATAGATGAGAGGCAACTCTATCAATACAAAGGGAACTACTCCTACTTTCTAGAAAAGCAAGAAGAGCGTATTCAAACACAAAGCGCAGAGGTGGGTAAGGCTAAAAATCTATTTCGTAAAGAGTTGGAGTGGATGCGCAAACAACCTCGAGCACGTGGCACAAAATCTAAATCGAGAATCGAAGGTTTTTATTCGTTGCAAGAGAAAACAAAAAACACCCGAAAGGACGAGAATATTCAGTTGGCTGCCAAAGGATCGTATATTGGCAAAAAAATATTCGAAGCCAAGGATGTATCGAAAAGTTTTGGCGACGTAAAGATTACCGAAGACTTCAACTATATCTTTACCCGTTATGAAAAGATGGGTGTAGTAGGAAAAAACGGCACGGGCAAATCAACATTCATAAAGATGCTGTTGGGCGAAGTAAAGCCAGATAGCGGATACTTTGATGTGGGTGAAACGGTTAGTTTTGGATACTATAGTCAAGATGGTTTGCAATTTGACGATAACATGAAGGTAATTGATGTGGTGCAAAACATTGCAGAGGTTATCGACTTAGGCAATGGACACAAACTGACTGCTTCGCAGTTCTTACTGCACTTTCTGTTTGAACCCGAAAAACAACACGATTTTGTGGCAAAGCTTAGTGGTGGCGAAAGAAGGCGTCTTTATCTTTGTACTGTTCTCATTAAAAACCCTAATTTTTTGGTGCTCGATGAGCCTACCAATGATTTGGATATTGTTACTTTAAGTATTTTGGAAGAGTATCTTGCTAATTTCAAGGGCTGCGTAATTGTCATTTCCCACGACAGGTATTTTATGGATAAAGTGGTTGATCATCTGTTGGTGTTTGAAGGAGATGCAGTTATTAGAAATTTCCCAGGAAACTATACCCACTATCGCGAATGGAAGCAACTAGAAGAGAAGAGAGCAAATGAAGAAGAGAAGGCAACAAAAGTTGAGACCAAGACGCAAGCACCCGTAAAAGAGGAGGTGAAAACTAAACTCACCTATAAAGAAAAAATAGAGTTTGAAGGTCTCGAGCAAAAAATAGCCGACTTGGAAACAGAAAAAGATGAAATTACAGAAAAACTATCCTCTGGAAAGCTCTCCTCTGAAGAGCTTGTTGAGAGTTCAAATAGAATTACGGTATTGATGGAGTTGATTGACGAAAAGACGATGCGTTGGTTGGAGTTGAGCGAGTATTCCGATTAGTCATTTAGCGATTTTTTCATCCTATTGCCCTTGGCACATCTGCTGTTTTCTGATAAAAACAATCAGGTTGAGGTTGTTCTTTCACATTTCAACGTTAGGGAGCATAAAACCTTGACACTTTGTAAGGCAAAAGGTGTTAGAATGATAGTTTCTTTCCATTACTTTCAATTAATTATTTCAGATTCGCA